>JARRNI010000013.1:0-31530 GCA_037385125.1 Pseudolabrys sp. | reverse complement strand
GCACGCCCGAATAGCTCCAGACCACGTCGGCGGGGCCGATGGCGCGCGTGAAATAGCCGCTCACCGCGTCGCAGAGATACGCGATCTCCTCATCCGTGATCGAGGCTGATGCCGGATCACCCGCATAGTGCACATCGGTGGTGCCGATCAGCGTGAAGTCGTCTTCGAACGGAATCGCAAAGATGACCCGCTTGTCGCGGTTCTGCAGGATGTAGGCATAGTCGTGCGTGAACAGCCGGCGCACTAGGATGTGGCTGCCTTTGACCAGGCGCAAATGCTGGCTGGGCGTGACATTGAGCGCCACGTGCAGCACGTCGGTGACCCACGGCCCCGTTGCATTGACGACGCAGCGCGCTTTGACCGTGCGCTCCGCTTCGGTCAGCTTGGAGCGAACGGTGACGTTCCAATGCTGCGCGCCGCGCTCGGCCGCGATGACGCGTGTGCGGGTCAAAATCTGCGCACCGTGCTCCGCGGCGTCGAGCGCGTTCAAGACAACCAATCTGGCGTCCTGCACCAGCCCGTCGGAATAGATGAATCCTCTTTTCAGCGAGGGCCGTAGCGGCGCGCCGGTCGGGTGCTTGCGCAGATTGACGGATTCGGAGCCGCGCAGGCGCTCGCGCTTGCCCAAGTGATCATACAGGAACAGGCCGATGCGGATCATCCAGGCGGGGCGCAGCCCGCTCACGTGGGGCATGACGAATCGCAGCGGCGTGATGAGGTGCGGCGCCGCGCGCAGCAGCACCTCGCGTTCCTGCAGCCCCTTGCGCACGAGCCCGAACTCATATTGCTCCAGATAGCGCAGGCCGCCGTGGATGAGCTTGGTGCTGGCGGAAGAGGTATGCGCGGCGAGATCGTCCTGTTCGCAGAGCAGGACTGTCAGCCCGCGGCCGGCGGCGTCGCGGGCGATGCCCGCCCCGTTGATGCCGCCGCCGTTGACCAGGAGATCGTAAACGGTCTAGTGACCGGCCATGCCTTCCGCCCCTGTTCCCGGTTCGCGATCCCCAAGGCCTGTCAGAGATTCGCCCTTCAAGCCATGGCGAATTCCCGCGCGGCCGCGGCCTCGCTGCGCACCCAGCGATACCAATCGTCGAGGCCTTCGCCCGTACGCGCGGAGAGATTGATGAGCGGCGCGTCCGCATTGACCTGGCGCAGATTGGCAACCGCCTGCTCGACGAAAAAATCCAGATGCGGCAGCAGATCGCATTTGTTGAGCAGCACGAGGCTGGCGGCGCGAAATATGTGCGGATATTTCAGTGGCTTGTCCTCGCCCTCGGTGGCCGAGAAGATCACCACCTTGGCGCGTTCGCCGAGATCGAACAGGGCCGGGCAGACGAGATTGCCGACGTTTTCTATGAGCACCACGCTGCGCGCTGCCGGCTTCAACTCGGCAAGGGCGCGGGCCGTCATGTCGGCGTCGAGATGGCAGCCTGTGCCAGTATTGACCTGCACCGCCGGCGCGCCCGCCCTGCGGATGCGCTCGCCGTCGTTGGCGCCGGCTTGATCGCCTTCGATCACATAGAGCGATAGCTCGCCGCTAAGGTCGGCGATGGTACGCTCCAGCAGCGTGGTCTTGCCGGCGCCGGGCGAGCTCAAGAGGTTTAGCGCCAGAATCTCACGCCCGGCGAACCAGGCGCGGTTGGTGGCGGCGAGCGCGTTATTTTTTGCCAGGACACGCGTTTCGAGATTGAGCACCTCGCCGTTGTGGCTGTGATCGTGGCTATAGCCGTGATGGTGACCATGATCATGATCGTGGCTATCCGGCTCCTCGCCTTGGGCGTGGCTGTGCCAGGTGCCGTCGGCATGGAAATGGCCATAATGGCCATGCGGATCGTGACCGATCTCGGACACCGTGCCGGTCTGCAGATTGGTCATCGTGGTTTTGCCGCCATCCTGGCAGCCGCAGGTCGCGCACATCAGGGGGCCTCTTCCAGTTCGATACTTTTCAGGTTCAGTTCCTCGCCGGTGAGCTGCTGAAACCGCAGCGAGCCGCAGGGGCAGGGGGTCAGCATGTCAGAGGTAGCGAATTCCGTGGCGCAGACCTCGCAGCGCGCCGAGCCGTCGATCTCTCTGATGTCGAGCTGCGCCGCTTCGGCGGGCGTGCCGCGCGCCACTTCCGGGAAGCAGAAGGCGACCGCCTCGCACATGACGCCGGACAGCTTACCGACCTCGAGGGTGACGCGGGAGACCTTGCGCCCCTCGGCGGCCTCTTCGACCAGCTCCACGATATTGCGCGTGATGGCGAGTTCGTGCATGGCGGCGTTTCAACAGATACGCGGCAGTTGCTCGCCGACCAGCATATCGACGATTCGCTCGCCGCCGAACACGGTGTGCATGGTGACACGGCCAGGCTTACCGGAGGTGATTGCCGATGACGCTGGCCTCGCCGCCGAGCCGATGCGCGTGCATGGCTTCGAGCGCGGCGTCCGACTGCTCGGGCGGCACCACGGCGACGATCTTGCCCTCATTGGCGAGATAGAGCGGGTCGAGCCCGAGGATTTCGCAGAAGCCGCGCACCTCGGGGCGCAGCGGCGTGCGATCCTCGTCGATCTCGATCGAGACCTGCGCGGCTTCCGCGATCTCGTTGAGCACGGTGGCGATGCCGCCGCGGGTGGGGTCGCGCAGAAAGCGGGTGGCGGGCGCGGCCTCGAGCAGCGCCGCGATCAAGTCATGCAGCGCGGCGCAGTCGCTTTCAATCGGCGTTTCCAGCGCCATGTCGCCCCGCGCGGCCAGGATGGTGGCGCCGTGATCGCCGAGCAGGCCATTGACGATGACATGGTCGCCGGCACGCGCGCGATGCGCGCCGAGATCGATATCGGGCCTGATGGTGCCGACGCCGGTGGTGGTGATGAACAGCTTGTCGCAGGCGCCCTTATTCACCACCTTGGTGTCGCCGGTGACGATTTGGACGTTGGCCGCGCGCGCCGTCTCGGCCATCGAGCGCGCGATCTGGCGCAGCAGGTTCATACTCACGCCCTCCTCGATGATAACGGCACAGGAGAGATAGAGCGGCATGGCCCCGCTGACCGAGAGATCGTTGATGGTGCCGCAGACCGCGAGCTTGCCGATGTCGCCGCCGGCAAACACCAGCGGATCGACCACGAAGGAATCGGTGGTGAAGGCGAGGCGGTCGCCGCGGCTGGAGAGCGCGGCTAGACCGAGCCGCGCCTGGTCGTCGAGCGGGGCGAGCAAGGGATTGTCGAAAGCCCCGACGAAGACGTCGTCGATCAGGTCGCGCATGGCCTTGCCGCCGCCGCCATGCGCGAGTGTGACGGTCGGCACATGGACCTTGCCACGCGGAGGCGGCCGCCTGACGGGGGTGCTGTTCATGCCGTCTCCGCTTCCGCCGCGGCGGCCTCGCCCGTGCGCTTGCCGCCATATTGGTAATAGGCCGCGCAGGCGCCTTCCGACGACACCATGAGCGCGCCGAGCGGCGTCTCCGGCGTGCAGGCCGAGCCGAACACCTTGCATTGCCAGGGCTTGATCGCGCCTTTGAGCACCTCGCCGCATTGGCAGGACTGCGGGTCGGTGATCTTCACGTTGGGCACGGCGAACCGGCGCTCGGCATCGAAGCGCGCATAGGCTTCGCGCATCTTCACGCCGGAATGGTCGATGGAGCCGAGCCCGCGCCACTCGAAGAATTCGCGCAGTTCGTACACTTGGCCGACCGCCTTGAGCGCCGCCGCGTTGCCGGCTTCCGGCACGATGCGGGCATACTGGTTCTCGATCTCGCAGCGGCCTTCCTTGATCTGCCTGAGCACCATCCAGATCGACTGCAGCACGTCGAGCGGCTCGAAGCCGGAGATCACCATGGGCCGCCGGTAGAAGCGCGCGATGAATTCGTAGGGCGCGGGGCCGGTGACCATCGAGACATGGCCCGGCCCGAGAAAGCCGTCGAGCGCCAGATCGGGGCTGTCGAGGATCGCCTTGATGGTCGGCACGATGGTGATGTGGTTGCAGAACACCCAGAAGTTCGTAATGCCGTCGCGCTCGGCTTGCAGCACGGTAAGCGCGGTCGAGGGCATGGTGGTCTCGAAGCCGATGCCGAAGAACACGACTTCGCGCTCGGGGTTCTTGCATGCCAGCGCCAACGCGTCCATGGGCGAATAGACCACGCGCACGTCGGCGCCGTCGGCTTTCGCCTGCGACAAGCTCTTGCGCGAGCCGGGCACGCGCATGGCGTCGCCGAAGGTGGTGAAGATTACGTCCGGACGCTCGGCGATGGCGACGCAGTCATCGACGCGCCCCATCGGCAGCACGCAGACCGGGCAGCCCGGCCCGTGCACCAGTTCGACCGATTTCGGCAGCATGCCTTCGATGCCGTAGCGGAAGATCGAATGGGTGTGGCCGCCGCACACTTCCATGATCTGCAAGGGCCGCTGTTGGGCGAGCGGAATATCGGCGGCGAGCTTGCCGATTTCCTTGACCAGTATCTGCGCTTTGGCGCGGTCGCGGAATTCATCGACATATTTCAGGCCGCTGCCTTGCTTGCCGTTGCCGCTGTCGTTGCTCATGACGCTGACCCGCTATTCGGCGGCCTCGGAAAGCGCCTCCGAAGCCTGCATGGTTTCGAGCTCGGCCTGCGCCTCGCCGAGCTCCTCGAGAATCTTGAGCGTCTCCGCGGCTTCCTCCGCGTCGATGCGGCTCATGGCGAAGCCGACATGCACCAGCACCCAGTCGCCGACGCAAGAAGCGACCGGGTGCTCGTCGTCGACCACGCAGCAGATATTGATTTTGCGCCGGATGCCGCAGACGTCGACGGTCGCCACCATGTCGTCGGCATTGTCTATGGTGACAATGCGGCCGGGTATGCCGAGGCACATGGCGTATCCTTTCCGTTGGTTTTGGCTTTGATGAGGCGCGCAAGGCCGACCGCCGCTTGGCCGAGCGCCAACCCGCCGTCGCCGGCGGGGATCTCGGCATGGGTGAGTATGGCGAAGCCGGCCGCGCGCAGGCGGTCGGCGGTGCGCTCCAGTAGGATGCGGTTGTGGAAACAGCCGCCGGAGAGCGCGACGGTGTCGAAGCGCGGGGCGCCGTCGCCGCGCGCGAGCTGCTGCGTTGTGTGGGCGAGCGCCTGCGCGAGGCCGGCGTGGAAACGCCGCGCCATTTGCGGCGTGGGTGTCCCTTGCGCGAGATCGCGCAGCAGCGCGCGCCACATCGGCGCCGGATCGAGGCTGAGCGGACCTTCAGGAGGGGGCGTAAGGTCGAAAGGATAAACCGTAGCCTCTTCCGTAGCTGAGGCGGCCAGCGCTTCCAGGCGGGTGGCGGCTTCGCCTTCATAGGCTTGGCGATCGCGGCAGAGGTCGAGCGCGGCGGCGACAGCATCGAACAGCCGGCCGCAGGAAGAGGAAAGCGGCGCATTGATGCCGCCCGCCAGCATGCGGTCGATGAGCGCGCGCGGCTTGCCGTCGAAGTAGCGGCGCAGGCCCGCGGGCAGGTGGCGATCCCAGTCGCGGCCGAAGGCGGCGGCAAGGTGGGCGTAGAGATTGCGCCAGGGCTCGCGCACGGCCTGCGCGCCGCCCGGCATGGCGACCGGCTTCAGGCGGGCGAGATGCTCATAGCCCAGATAGTCGGCGAGCAGGAATTCGCCGCCCCAGAAGGTGCAGTTGTCGCCGAAGCCGAGGCCGTCGAGCGCGATGCCCAGCACCGGCGGCGCCTCGCGCGGACGGCCGCTCTCGGTGAGGCAAGCCGCGACGTGCGCGTGATGGTGCTGCACCTCGACCAGCGGCAGACCATCTTCCTGCGCCCGGGCGCGGCCGAGCTTGCTGGACAGATAGTCCGGATGGCGGTCGATCACGAGCGCCTGCGGCGCGTGCTGGAACAGGTCGCGGTAGAGCGCGAGATGCCTGCAATAGTCGTCATAGGTGGCGGCGCTTTCCAGGTCGCCCTGGTGTTGGGAGAGGACCGCCTCGCCGTCCTTGACCAGGCAGAAGGTCGCCTTCAGCTCGCCGCCGAGCGCCAGGAGTTCGGGACCGGTCTCGAAACCGGCGGGAAGGGCGATGGGCGCGGGCGCATAGCCGCGGGCGCGCCGCAACAGGCGCGCTTTTCCGTCCATGACGCGCACGATGGAATCGTCGACCCGGTTGGCGATGGCGCGGTTATGGGTGAGCGCGTAGTCGGCGATGCCAGCGAGATGGTGGAACGCGTCGCTGTCATCGATCGCGGGCGGCTCATCCGACAAGTTGCCGCTGGTCATGACCAGCGGGTTTTCCATGTCCTGCATGAGCAGGAGATGCAAGGGCGTCATCGGCAGCATGAAACCCAACGTATCGAGGCCGGGGGCGATCGCTTCCGGCAGGCGCGCCCGCCCGCTCGCGCGCAGGAGTACGATCGGCGCTTCGACGCTGGCGAGCAGTCTCTCTTCCTGGCGGTCGACCTCGCAATAGTGGCGGATAGCGGTGAGGTCGCGCGCCATCAGCGCGAAGGGCTTGGCGTCGCGCCGCTTGCGCCGGCGCAGGCGCGCGACGGCTTGCGGATTGGTGCCGTCGCAGGCGAGATGATAGCCGCCGAGACCCTTGATGGCGAGGATGGCGCCGTCGCGGACCCGTCGTGCCGCGCGCTCGATGTCATCCGCGCCGCGCGCCGGCGGCAGCGCGGCGTTGCCGAGCGTAGCGAGCACCGCCTGCGGGCCGCATTCCGGGCAGGCGATCGGCTCGGCATGGAAACGGCGGTCCGCCGGATCGCCGTATTCGCCGCGGCAGGCCGCGCACAGCGGGAAGCCGGCCATGCTGGTGTTGGCGCGGTCGTAGGGTATAGCCTTCATGATGGTGAGGCGAGGCCCGCAATGGGTGCAATTGGTGAAAGGATAGCGGTAACGCCGCGCGCTTTGGTCGCGCAGTTCGGCGGCGCAGGCCGGGCAGATGGCCGCGTCGGGGGATACCTGAGTATGGGCGCCGCCGCCCTTGCTCTCGGCGATGCGGAATTCGCGCGGCAGCGTGCCGCAGAAGCCGCGGCGTTCTACGCGATCGATGCGTGCGAGCGGCGGCAGGGCGCGTGCGATGCGGTCGAGCAGCAGCGAGACGCTCCGTTCCCCGCCGGCCACGCGCAGCAGCACGCCTTCGCCGTCGTTGAGCACCTCGCCGGCGAAACCGAGCTCGCGCGCGATGCGCCACACGGTCGGGCGAAAGCCGACACCCTGCACGCGCCCGCGCAGGCGGACTTCGAAGCCGAGCGTCGGTTCCGGCACGCGTGCGATCATAGTGCCATGCTATATGCTGGCAATCGATCCGGCGCCGGTCATTGCAAGAATGGCCCATCCATCCATGGCTCGATTCCTTTTCTCAATGGTCGCGGCCAACCCATGATACCCTGCTTGCCGCCGAACGTCAGCGGCTCGCAGGGCACAGCGCATTCACAAATGATAGCGGGCGCCCATAACCAGGCCATAGACCAGTTGCCCGATCATGGTGACCAGCGGTGTATGGATGCCGTAATGCAGCCCGATTGGGCCCGGGGGCTCGATCTGCTTGATCTCCGTGAGGCCGCTGCGCTCGGTTGCCATGCGCGGGTGCAACTCCGTCATCACTGGCAGGAAAACCATGAGCAGCAACGCGCCGTGCAGGATGCCGAGCAGCAGGCCGAGCCACCAGTTCGCGAAGCCGATTTCCTCGAAGAACCAGGCATAAAGTAGGGCGAACAGCCAGCCGCCGATGAGATAGAGCGCGGAGCCGTAGAGCATCGCGCGGGCGTGATCGCCGGTCACGAAGGCGCCGAACAGGAAGGGCAGGCTCATGCGTGAGAAGTTGAGATAGCGCGCTCCTTCCAGCAGCACGGTCATGGCGCTGGTGGCCACGAAGCCCCAGACCAGGATGCTGCCGACATTGATCGACGTGAGCGCGTTCATGCCGCGGAATTCTCCCGCTCACTACGGGCCCCCTCGATCAGCAGGGCGGTGTTGATTAGGCCGATATGGGTGAAGGCCTGCGGGAAGTTGCCGAGCGCGCCGTGGCTGCGCTGGTCGAGCTCCTCCGCATAGAGGCCGAGGTCGTTGGCATAGGCCAGCAGCCCCTCGAAGCGATCGACGGCCTCGTCGAGCGCGCCCTTTTGCACCAGGTAGTCGATCTCCCAAAACGAGCATATGCCGAACGCGCCTTCCTGGCGCAGGCTATCGTCGAAGCCGTGTCCCTGCCGTCGCAGCAGCGCGTCGCGGCCCAACTCCGCGCGCAGCCGGGCGTGCGTCGCCACCATGCGTTTGGCGTCGGCGGCGATATAGCCCACGCGCGGCATCATCAGCAGGCTGGCATCAAGTACGTCGTCGTCGAACACGCCCCTATAGGCGTTCATGCGTACGCTGTAGCCGCGGCTCTCGATTGCCTTGCGGATGTCGTCGCGCACGGCTGTAAAGCGCGCGCGGTCGACCTTGAGAAGGTTGCGGTCGTGCAGGGTGATCAGGCAGTCGAGCGCGGCAAAGCACATCACCTTCGAATGGGTATAGTGCCGCCGCCTGCCGCGAACTTCCCAAATGCCGTTGTCCGGCTCTTGCCATTCGTCGCACACCACGTCGCCGAACCGCGCCAGGTCGCGCCGGGTGAGCGAATCCAGCTCACCGCCGCGCGCCAGAAAATCGTAGGCAGCTTCCACCACCATGCCGTAGACGCCAAGCTGGAACTGGTCGCCGGCGGCGTTGCCGATGCGCACCGGTTTCGATCCGCGGTAGCCTTCCAGCAGGTCCAGATCGTGCTCAGCGCAGGAGCTGTGGCCGTAGAGCGTGTAGACCGGGAGCAGGCGCGGCGAGGTCAGCTTGGTGGCGATCAGCAGCCAGTTGATGAAGTGCTCCGCCTCGGCGCGGTAGCCGAGGTCGAAGAAGGCCTGCATGGTGAGGCTGGCGTCGCGCAGCCAGCAGTAGCGGTAGTCCCAGTTGGCCGTGCCGCCGACGATCTCCGGCAGGGAGGTCGTGCCGGCCGCGATCACCGCGCCGGTCGGCGCATGGGTGAGCAGCTTGAGGGTGATAACGCTGCGTAGCACCGCGTCGGCATAGGGCCCCTCGTAGCGGCAGCCGCCGGACCAGCCGCGCCACCAGTGGCAGGTGACGTCGAGCTTGCGGCCGAGCGCGTCGGTCGGCGCGTCGAGAATGGCCGGCATCCGGTCGGAAAAGACGAGCGAGAAATGCCGCCTGCTTCCCGCCGGCAGGCGAGTGCGCGCTGTGAGCCAGTCGCCGTCGTCTGCCGGCTCGACCGGCAGGTCGCTCGATAGCCAGAGGGCGCCGATCCCCGTTTCGCAGCACGAGCCCAGCCGCCCGCGCCGCCGGAAGCGCACGCCATTGCGCGCATAATTCGGCCGCGGCGCGAACACGGCGGCCACTTCCGGCTCGCCCTCGACGGCCTCGACGATGCGGATGATCTGCCGCAGCGGCTGCATGCCGGGTATGCTCGGTTCGCGGTCGACTGGCATCAAGTCGGTGAGGCGCAACACTCCGTCGCGGCCCCGGAACGTGGTTTCCAGCACCGCCGTGCCGGGCAGGTAGCGGCGCTCGATGCGAGCCTCGGGATCGGCCATGCCGAGCCAGAAGCGGCCGCCCTTGCGGCGGTCGACTAATGCCGCGAACACGGACGGGCTGTCGAAATTGGGCAGGCACAGCCAGTCGATGGAGCCGTCGCGGGCGATCAGCGCCAGCGTGCGGCCGTCGCCGATCACGCCGTAGTCGCCGATAGCCGGATAGTCGGTGCGTTCGGGGCTCAGCACAGCGCACCCGGCAACAAAGGACGGGTGACGAAGCAGTGGCAGTTGTTTTCCCGGTGATACACAAAGGCAAGCAGAAACATCCGACGCCCCCTCTACGCGTCAGGGATTGAGGGCTCGCTTGGCGGATCCCATGGGGGAACTTGGCGGGGACAGAAAGGTTTCAAAGGCGCCAACAGGGGCAGCCAGATACCTGCCGCCTTTTCCCGGCGCGGCTAGATCGCGCCGGGCCCACAGCGAAACCTCACGTCTCGTCTGCCGCGCCACCGCTCTGCTGGATCTCGTAGACCGCCAGCGCCAGCACCAGCGCGCCGACTACGACGAAGTTTACGGTCGCCGCCAGATCCGTCACTCCCACCAGCCAGGGTGCCGCGATCAGCCAGGCCGCCAGTACCACATTGATCCACTCTTCCCAGGTGCGGAAGGCGGACAGCGTCACCGCCTCGACCAGGATGAGCAGGAATCCGGTGATGACGGCGGCGTGCGTCGCCGTCGGCTCAAGGTCGAAGCGCAGCGCCCAGGGCGAGATGCACAGCCAGATGCCGAGGCCCCAGCTGACCCAGTCTTCCCAATGGCGGGGCGGCGTGAATTGCGCTGCCGGCATGCGCTTGTCTCCTCGTTGCGGTTGCCGTCCGGTATGTCGACGTGCGGCACGAAGCTTGCCAACCCGTGCCGGTCCCGGAACGACCGGTCGGCACCTGGCTTGGCTAACGCCGACAATGGCACCCGTGGTTGATGCGGATCAATGAGGGGACTCGCGCCCGCGGGCATGCCCAAGCACGAGGCAAGACATGACGGCGGCGGCCAAGATCGACACGGCGCAACGCTACCTCGCCCGCGGCTGGTGCGTGCTGCCGCTGCGCGGCGGTGACAAGCGCCCGCTGGTCGCCTGGGAGCCGTTTCAGAACGCCCGGCCGTCACCCGATCAGGTGGCCGACTGGTTCAGTCGCTGGCCCAGTGCCAATATCGGCATCGTCACCGGCGAGATCTCCAACCTGGTCGTACTCGATATCGATCCGCAGCACGGGGGCGATGCCTCGCTGGCGCGCCTGGAGCGGCGCTTCGGCCCGCTCCCCGAGACGGTCGAGGCGGAGACCGGCGGCGGCGGGCGCCACCTCTATTTCGCCCATCCGGGCGGCCTGGTGCGCAATCGCACTGGGCTGGCCCAGGGCATCGACCTGCGCGGCGATGGCGGCTATATCGTCGCGCCGCCCTCTATCCATCCCAACGGCCGCCCTTATGTATGGGCGCAGGGGCGCTCGCTCGAGGACGCCGCCCTGGCGGCGCTGCCGCGATGGCTGCTCATGCCCACTGGTGGGGTACGCGCAAAGCGCTCGCTTTCAGACTGGCGGCAACTGCTGCGCGAGGGTGTGCCCGAGGGCCAGCGCAATTCCACCATCGCTTCGCTCGCCGGGCATCTGCTTTGGCACCAGGTCGACCCGGAAGTGGTGCTGGAATTGCTGCTCGGCTGGAACCGGCTGCGTTGCCGCCCGCCGTTGGACGACGCCGAGGTTGCCCAGGTTGTTAAAAATATCGTTCGCCTTCATTTCACCACCGAAGAAAGCGCGGCTGGAGGGCCCGAACCCGATCGTTGACTTGGATCATGGGCCGGCAACAGAACGGCGCCATATTTATCGCTAACCTGCCAGCGTCCTTTTTTCCGGAGAAACGGCCATGGCCGCCCCCGAAACAGCAGCGTCCCCTGAAGCGTCCGACAAGATCCGGCCGTTCCCGAAGAGCCCCGCGCGCGCCGCGGTACCGGCGCCGGTCCGCCGCCGGAGCGAGCGCGATTCCTACGCCACCACGGCCATCGCCGACATCACCGACCGTTCCTTGCATGCGGCGATGGCGCGCTTCACCGCTGGGCTGTCGCCGGCCGCGCTCACTTATGCCTATCTGCATTGGGCGACCCATCTGGCCGACCAGCCGGGCAAGCGGCTGCAGCTCGTCGACAAGGCCTTCCGCAAGGGGGTGCGCTTTGCCAACCATGCCACCCGCTACGGCATGAGCGGCGGCAAGACCGAGCCCTGCATCGAGCCCTTGCCGCAGGACAGGCGCTTCGTCGCCGAAGACTGGCAGCACTTTCCCTACAACTTCATCTACCAGGGCTTCCTGCTGCAGCAGCAGTGGTGGCACAACGCCACCACGGGCGTGCGCGGCCTGTCGAAGCAGCACGAGAACATGGTCGAGTTCGCCTCGCGCCAGCTGCTCGACACGGTGTCGCCCGCGAACTTCCTGCCGACCAATCCGGAAGTGCTGCGCCACACGCTGCGCGAAGGCGGCGCCAATCTCATGAAGGGCTGGCAGAACTTCATGCAGGATTGGGAGCGTGCCGTCGCCGGTAAGAAGCCGGTCGGCGCCGAGAATTTCGTGGTCGGCCGCGACGTGGCGGTGACGCCGGGCAAGGTGGTTTATCGCAACCGGCTGATCGAGCTCATCCAATATGCGCCGGCCACCGACAAGGTGCGGCCCGAGCCGATCCTCATCGTGCCGGCGTGGATCATGAAGTACTACATCCTCGATCTGTCGCCGCACAATTCGCTGGTGAAGTATCTCACCGAGCAGGGCTTCACGGTGTTCATGATCTCGTGGGTTAATCCTGGGCCCGACGACCGCGATCTCGCCCTCGACGATTACCGCACCCTCGGCGTGATGGCCGCGCTTGATGCCGTCAACGCCGTCGTGCCGGAGCAAAAAGTTCACGCGGTCGGCTATTGCCTTGGCGGCACGCTGCTGTCGATCGCCGCGGCCGCCATGGCGCGCGACGGTGACGAACGGCTCAAGACCAAGACTCTGTTCGCCGCCCAGACCGATTTCACCGAAGCCGGCGAATTGATGCTGTTCATCGATGAAGGCCAGATCGCCTTTCTGGAAGACATGATGTGGGAGCAGGGCTTCCTCGACAGCCGCCAGATGGCCGGCGCCTTCCAGATGCTGCGCTCGAACGATCTGGTGTGGTCGCGCCTGGTCCACGAATACCTGATGGGCGAGCGCCGTCCGATGATCGACCTGATGGCGTGGAACGCCGACGCCACCCGGCTGCCCTATCGCATGCATTCGGAATATCTGCGCCAGCTTTTCCTCGACAACGACTTGGCCGAGGGCCACTTCAAAGTGGACGGCCGGCCGGTGGTGCTGACAGACATCCGCGCGCCGGTGTTCGCCGTCGGCACGGTACGCGATCACGTGGCGCCGTGGCGCTCGACCTACAAGGTCAACCTGCAACTGGATACCGAGGTCACCTATCTGCTCACCGAGGGCGGCCACAATGCCGGCATCGTCTCCGAGCCAGGCCATGACGGCCGCAGCTTTCAGGTGCTGACCAAGCAGGATACCGACCGCTATATCGATCCCGACGCCTTCTTCAAGGTGGCGCCACGCAAGGAAGGCTCGTGGTGGCCGGAATGGGTCGCCTGGCTCAATGCGCATTGCGGCGCGGAAGTCGCGCCGCCGGCCATGGGCGCGACGGCCAAAGGCTATCCACCGCTCGCCGACGCGCCGGGAACCTATGTGCTCCCGGAGTTGCGCAACGTATCGCGCGCCAGTCCGCGAGGCACCGGAACCGGCTCTCTCCCTTGCTGTTGTCCCTGCATCCCGGGTCGCGCCGCCGGTCGTCATGTCGCCGACCTATCGCGGGCTGCGGAAGCTCACCGCCCCATGCATACAAGGGAGACATTCCATGGCGTATCTCGATGTCGCCCCCATGATGGTTTCTTTGCGCACCACGCCCGAAGAGTTCGAGGTGTAAGGACGGCTGGCTGCATCACATTCCCAGCCGCCACGACTTCCTGTTCGGCCGCCACGGCGGGGTCCAGATCCGCGCCCAGTGCGATTGCACGATGCTGGCTGTGAAGTCCGAGCAGGAGTCGCAGCTCTACGAGACCTATCGCGAGTGGGAAAGCAGCTACTGGCGCCCGCTGCAGATCAACCGCGAATTCGCGTCGCATTTCCAGCCGCGCTCGCGGTTCCGCCGGCTGCTGATCGACCGGGTCGGCCGGCTGCACCGGCTCCTGCTGGAGCGCGGGCATGCCCATCGTGACGATGGCGTCCTGACGCCGGCGGAATGAGCGGCGCGGAACGCAGGGCCGGACGGCTTCGGCTCCCGGGCTGCGGCTGGGGCCGCTCGGGTGGCGCCGTCGGGCTGTGACGGATTGACCCTGAGCGGCAGCGAGCGATGGACATGCCAGCTGACTCAGTGGAATGATCGCGAAACGATTGCGAGCATCCGTCACAGGGTGCGCGCCGTTGTGTCGCCAAATTCTACCGGCATTCCGTGCGACCAGGGACCTGCGAACCGATGGCGCCAATCGCAGGCGGGGCAACCGGGGCTGCGCCCCCCGAAATCAGCGAAAAACCAGGCTTATGACGAGCTACGACCCAACGCATCCGGATCCGGACGACCACAGCGACATCGTCTATCCGTCGGCCATTCCCTTCGTCCTGTTCCATGTCGCCTGCTTTGGCGCCATCTGGACCGGCATCACCTGGCAGGCCGTCGTCATCGGCGTGGTGCTCTATTGGGGCCGCATCTTCGCCATCGGCGCCGGCTATCACCGCTATTTCTCCCATCGCGCCTACTCGACCGGTCGGGTGTTCCAGTTCATCCTCGCTTTCGCCTGCCAGAGCACGGCGCAGAAGAGCGTGTTGTGGTGGGCGGCCAAGCACCGCCACCATCACCTGCATTCCGACACCGAGGACGATGTCCATTCCCCCCGCCACAAGGGCTTCCTGTACAGCCATGTGGGCTGGATCTTCGCGCGCCGGCACGACTTCTTCGACATGGTCAAGGTGGCCGACTTGGCGAAATATCCCGAATTGATGTGGCTGCACCGGCACGAGCGGGTGCCGGCCTTTGTGCTGGCGGTGGCTTGTTTCCTGATCGGTGGCTGGAGCGGTCTGGTGGTCGGCTTTTTCTGGAGCACCGTGGCGGTGTTCCACGCCACCTTCTGCATCAACTCGCTCGCCCATGTGATGGGGCGCAAGCGCTATGTGACGGGCGACAATTCCCGCAACAACTGGCTGCTCGCCATCTTCACCATGGGTGAGGGGTGGCACAACAACCACCACGCCTGCCAGAGCAGCGTGCGCCAGGGCTTCCGCTGGTGGGAATACGACCCGACCTTCTATCTGTTGAGGGCTCTCTCGTGGACCGGGCTGGTGTGGGACCTCAAGAGCCCTCCGCAGGCGGTACTGCGCAACGAGCAGCGGCTGGGCTCACGGGTGATCGAGCGGGCGGCGCGGCAGCTTGCCGCCAGCTTCAATTCGGAGTGGATCGCCACTGCGACCGCCTCGGCCATCGGCGGCGCCTCGCTGTCGGCCCTGCAGGAGCGCCTTTTTGCGGCGCAGCACCAGGCGGCGGAAGTGCTGGCCAACGCCCATCTGCCGCATCTGCCGACCCGCGCCGAGCTGGGTGCCCGCGCGCGCGCCATGTTCGCCCGCACCCCCAGCGTCGACGACATCGTCGACCGCGCCCACCGCATGCTGCTGGACGCCGTCGGCGCCCGCCTGTGCGCGGTGCCGGTGCAGGGCTGAGCAAGGCAGCACTCCGGAAAACCCGGGCCGAGCCCGCCTGAACTGCCGAAAACTTTATTCGTTCTGCCGCCGGTACCTGAACAATGAGCAAGGTTCCGCGTTAGGTGTTGGGGCGATTGATAGCCGCGGATCGGCCGTCGGGGGTGCAAAAGCCCGGCTGCAGGTCCGATTTCTTACGAAATAAGCCCCTGACAGGCGCAAAATCATGGTTTCTCGGCTCCTCGATTCCATCAACTCCCCCGCCGATCTGCGTGCCCTCAATCCGCAAGACCTCAAACAAGTTGCCGACGAGCTACGTCAGGAGACCGTCAGCGCGGTCTCCGTGACAGGCGGCCATCTTGGCGCCGGCCTCGGCGTGGTCGAATTGACGGTGGCGCTGCATCACGTGTTCGACACCCCCACCGACCGGTTGATATGGGACGTCGGCCACCAGGCCTATCCCCACAAGATTCTCACCGGCCGGCGCGATCGCATCCGCACTATCCGCCAGGGCGGCGGCTTGTCCGGCTTCACCAAGCGCGCCGAGAGCGAATACGACCCATTCGGCGCGGCCCATTCTTCCACTTCGATCTCCGCCGGCCTCGGCATGGCGGTGGCCCGCGATTTGCGCCAGCAGACCCACAATGTGGTCTGCGTGATCGGCGACGGCGCCATGTCGGCTGGCATGGCCTACGAGGCGATGAACAATGCCGGCGCCCACGACAAGCGGCTGATCGTCATCCTCAATGACAACGACATGTCGATCGCGCCCCCCGTCGGCGCCATGTCGGCGTATCTGGCGAGGCTGATCTCGGGGCGCACCTATCGCTCGCTGCGCAACGTCGGCAAGGAGGTTGCCAAGCGGTTGCCACGCTTCCTCGAGCGCCACGCCCAGCGTGCCGAGGCCTACGCGCGCGGCTTCTGGACCGGCGGCACCCTGTTCGACGAGCTCGGCTTCTATTATGTCGGCCCGATCGACGGCCACAACCTCGATCACCTGCTGCCGGTGCTGCGCAATGTGCGCAATACCAAGAACGGCCCGATGCTGGTGCACGTGGTCACCCAGAAGGGCAAGGGCTACGAGCCGGCGGAGAAATCGGCCGACAAATATCACGGCGTGGTCAAGTTTGATGTTGCCACCGGCAAGCAGTCGAAGGCCAAGGGCAGCGCGCCGGCCTACACCAAGGTGTTCAGCCAGAGCCTGATCAAGGAGGCCAAGAAGGACGAGCGCATCGTCGGCATCACCGCCGCCATGCCCGGCGGCACCGGCCTCGACGCTTTCGGCAAGGAATTTCCCGACCGCATGTTCGACGTCGGCATCGCCGAGCAGCATGCCGTCACCTTCGCGGCCGGCTTGGCGGCCGAGGGCTTGAAGCCCTTCGCCACGATATATTCGACCTTCCTGCAGCGCGCTTACGACCAAGTGGTGCATGACGTCGCCGTCCAGCGGCTGCCGGTGCGCTTCGCCATGGACCGGGCCGGGCTTGTCGGCGCCGACGGTCCCACCCATGCCGGCGTCTTCGATCTCGCCTATCTCGGCTGCCTGCCGGGCTTCGTGATCATGGCAGCGGCCGACGAGGCCGAGCTGGTGCACATGGTGGCGACCGCCGCCGCGATCGACGACCGTCCCAGCGCGCTGCGCTATCCGCGCGGTGCCGGCGTCGGCGTGCCGCTGCCGGAGGAAGGCGTGCCGCTCGAGATTGGCAAGGGCCGCATCGTGCGGGAAGGCAGCCGCGTCGCCTTGCTTTCGCTCGGCGGCCGCTTGCAGGAGTGCCTGAAGGCCGCTGACCTGCTGGCCGGGCGGGGCCTCTCGACCACGGTGGCGGATGCCCGTTTCTCCAAGCCGCTCGATACCGACTTGGTGATGCGGCTGGCGCGCGAGCACGAATGCCTGATCACCATCGAGGAGGGGGCGATCGGCGGCTTTTCCGCCCAGGTCATGCAGGCCTTGAGCGAGGGCGGCCTGCTCGACCGCGGGCTGCGGGTGCGCTCGCTGGTGCTGCCTGACCGCTTCATCGACCAGAACAGCCCGGCGGCCATGTATGCCGAAGCCGGGCTCGACCACCGGGCACTCATCGGCAAGGTGGCCGAGCTGCTTGGCGACGTGGCGGTTGCCGGCGACGGAACCCTCGCGCAGTCCGCATAGCCGGGTGGGTAAAAGGTTACATGCTACCGCCGGGCGGGCATCCGGCCGCGCCGGGGGCTTGCTTTCTGAGCAAAAAAATACCTTGATGGGATGGAACTCTGCCAGAGGGAACCGGTTAGAACCCCCATGCGAGTGATATTGGCCCAGCCACGGGGATTTTGCGCCGGAGTCGTGCGCGCCATCGAGATCGTCGAGCGTGCGCTGAAAACGTTCGGCCCGCCGGTCTATGTCCGCCATGAGATCGTGCATAACCGGCACGTTGTCGAAAGCCTCAAGGCCAAAGGCGCCCATTTCGTCGAGGACCTGTCGGAAGTCCCGGCCGATGCGGTGACCATCTTCAGCGCCCATGGCGTGGCGCGCTCGGTCGAGGAAGAGGCCAAGCGGCGCGGGCTCAACGTCATCGACGCCACCTGTCCGCTGGTCAGCAAGGTGCACAACCAGGCCAACCGCTATGTGCGCGACGACCGCCAGCTCGTCCTGATCGGCCACGCCGGCCATCCGGAAGTGGAGGGCACCAAAGGCCGCATCCCGGTTCCGGTGCACCTGGTGCAGACCGAGGAAGATGTGGAAAAGCTCGATGTCCCGTCCGATACGCCGGTCGCCTATGTCACCCAGACCACGCTGTCGGTGGACGACACCCGCGGTATTATAGCCGCGCTGGAAGCGAAATTTTCCGACGTGATCGGCCCCGACACGCGCGACATTTGCTATGCCACCCAGAACCGGCAGAGCGCGGTGCGCGACCTGTGTAAGCAGGTGGACGTGCTGCTGGTGGTGGGTGCGAGCAACTCGTCGAACTCCAACCGGCTCAAGGAGATCGGCGCCGACAGCGGCATTCCCAGCTATCTGGTCGCCGACGGCGGCGAAGTGAAGCCGGAATGGGTGAAGGACGCCAAGGTGATCGGCATCACGGCCGGCGCCTCAGCGCCGGAAACCCTGGTCGAGAACGTCATCGATGCGCTGGCCGCGCTGGAGCCGGTCGACATTTCGACCATGGCCGGTCGCGTCGAGGATATCGAATTCAAATTGCCGGCCTCGCTGGCCGATCCGGGGGCGCCCAAGCTCGCGACGGCTTGAGGGATCGCAGGCGGGACGGGGACGTTATCCGTTTGGACATGGCTGATCATCGGCGCGGGAGCTGACGCTTTTTCGCCCGATGATCGTGGCATAAGGTTATCAATCTGATCTCAGCCGAGAGGAATCGATGGGTATTCCGTTACTTCAGAAGTTTCGCGTCGGCAGTTACGTGTTTCGCCAGCATCTGACGGGGCGCAAGCGCTATCCGCTCGTCCTCATGCTGGAGCCGCTGTTCCGCTGCAATCTGGCCTGCGCCGGCTGCGGAAAGATCGACTATCCCGACAAGATCCTCAACCAGCGCCTGAGCGTCGAGCAGTGCCTGGAGGCGGTCGACGAATGCGGCGCGCCGGTGGTCTCGATCGCCGGCGGCGAGCCGCTCTTGCACCGCGAGATGGACAAGGTGGTCGAGGGCATCATCGCGCGCAAGAAATTCGTCTATCTGTGCACCAACGCGCTGCTGATGGAGAAGAAGCTCGATCAGTACAAGCCGAGCCCCTATTTCGTCTGGTCGGTGCATCTCGACGGCGACCGCGAAATGCACGACCATTCGGTCTGCCAGGACGGCGTCTATGACAAGGCGCTGGCCGCGGTGCGCAAGGCCAAGGCGCGCGGCTTCCGCATCAGCATGAACTGCACGCTGTTCGACAATGCGAACCCGGAGCGCGTGGCGACGTTCTTCGACAGCGTGAAGGGCCTCGGCATCGACGGCATCACCGTGTCGCCCGGCTACGCCTATGAGCGCGCGCCGGACCAGGACCACTTCCTCAACCGCACGCGCACCAAGCAGCTCTTCCGCGACATCTTCCGGCGGGGCAAAGGCGCGCGC
The DNA here is from genome assembly GCA_037385125.1 of Pseudolabrys sp. Classification (GTDB taxonomy): domain Bacteria; phylum Pseudomonadota; class Alphaproteobacteria; order Rhizobiales; family Xanthobacteraceae; genus Pseudolabrys. Next base: position 12,295 of record JARRNI010000013.1, on the reverse strand, counting down.
AACTGGTCGTTCAACCAGTCCAGCCTGTTCCTCGACTTCCTCGCCGGCAATCAGGAATATCATTGCACGCCGTGGGGCAATCCCACCCGCAACGTGTTCGGCTGGCAGCGGCCCTGCTATCTGCTGGGCGAAGGCTATGTCCGCAGCTTCCGCGAGCTGATGGAAGAGACCGACTGGGATTCCTACGGCACCGGCAATTACGAGAAGTGCGCCGACTGCATGGTGCATTGCGGCTACGAGGCAACCGCGGTTATGGATTCGGTCAAGCGTCCGTTCAAGGCGCTGCGCATCGCCATGCGCGGCGTGGAGACCGAGAAGCCGATGGCGCCGGAGATCGCGCTCGACAAGCAGCGGCCGGCGCAATACGTGTTCGAGAACCACGTCGAGAAGAAGCTAACCGAAATCCGCCAGACCGAATCCGCGCGCAAGGTTGCGGTGAGCGCGGGTTAGCGCAAGCCGCGCCACCGCCGTGTGGCGCGCCACCGCCACGAGCCCCGCGATCTCGGTCGGCGCGCGCAGCATAGCGCGCACCACCGCCAGCGGATCGAGCGTGCCGTCCGCGCGCATCCCCAGCAGCGCGGTGGGCGGCACCTTTTGATGGGCGGGATCGGCCACCACCCGGAAAACCGCGAACGGCAGGCCGGTGGCATTCGCCACGTCGGCGGCGATATGGGATTCCATGTCGACCGCCACGGCGCCGGTGCGGCGGAACTTGCGCAGCTTGCCGATCGGCCCGACGATGGGCTCGTCGACGCCGAGGATGGGCGCATGCACCGCGTCGGGGCGCGCCTTGATCAGCGCCTGCGACCAGCCTGCGTCGGTCGCGACCGCGCCGCCGGTGCCGATCACCGATGAGGCGACCACATGGGCGCCGGTGCGCAGCCGGGGATCGAGGCCGCCGGCGATGCCGAAGCTGATGATGCCCCTGCAGCCGGGCTCGATCGCCGCCGCCAGAGCCTGCGCCATGACCGGCCCGCGGCCGCGGCACACCCGGGCATGACCGACGCCGAGCGCCAGCCGTTCCTCGAAGTCGAGGCCGACCGCCACCACCACATAGCGCACGCGTTCGTCTACATGCCGAACGCGACGTTGCGGCTGTTGCTTTTCTTCAGGTTGCGGAATCGGCCCAGCGCCCACAGCGGAAAGAATTTCGGATAGCCATGATAGCGCAGGTAAAAGACGCGCGGGAAGCCTGTGCCGGTATAATCGGGCTCGCTCCACAGGCCTTCGCCATCCTGGGCGGCTAAAAGGTACTGCACGCCGCGCTCGACCGCCGGATGATCGACCTGGCCGGCCGCCATCAGCCCGAGCAGGGCCCAGGCTGTCTGCGAGGGCGTGCTGGGGGCGGGCTCGTGGCCGCGGTAGTCGAGCTTGTAGCTGTCGCCGTCCTCGCCCCAGCCGCCATCCTCGTTCTGGGTCGAGACGAGCCACTGGGCGGCGCGGGCCATCTCCGGCGCGTCGCGCGGCATGCCGACCGCGTTGAGCGCGCACAGCGTCGACCAGGTGCCGTAGATGTAATTGACGCCCCAACGGCCGTACCAGGAGCCGTCGCGCAACTGCGTGCAGCGCAGATAATCGACGCCGCGCTGTACGGCCTGCGACGAGTCGGGCATCGCGCCGAGCTGCGCCAGCATGGACAGGCAGCGCGCGGTCAGATCGGGCGAGGGCGGATCGAGCAGGGCGCCGTGGTCGGCGAAGGGAATATTGTTCAGATACTCGTGGGTGTTGTCGGCGTCGAAGGCGCCCCAGCCGCCGTCGTGCGATTGCAGGCCCTCGATCCATTGGCGGGCGCGGGCGATGGCCTCGTCATAGGGGCGTGCGTCGCCGTCCTTCTGCGCCCGCGCCATGGCCATGACGATGACGGCGGTGTCGTCGAGATCGGGATAATGTGGATTGGCGTATTGGAAGGCCCAGCCGCCCGGGACGGCATCGGGCCGCTTGAATGACCAGTCGCCTTTGACCTCGAGCTCCTGCAAGGGCTCGAGCCATTGCAGGCCGCGTTCGGCGCTGGCGCCGTTCTTAGCGCCGCCGGCCTCCATCAGGGCGTGCGCGGTGAGCGCGGTGTCCCACACCGGTGAGACGCAGGGTTGGCAATAGGCCTCGTCGTCCTTGACGATGAGCAGCTTGTCGAGCGACTTGCGCGCGATGGCGCGCTCGGGATAGTCGGGCGGGAAGCCGAGCGCGTCGAACATCATCACCGAATTGGCCATGGCCGGGAAGATGGCGCCGAGGCCATCCTCGCCGTTCAATCGCTCCTTGACGAAATCGACGGCCGCGTCGACGGCGCGCTTGCGCCAATCGGGCGGCAATCGCGGCTCAGTCTTCTGCAGCACGATGTCGACGGCGCGGAAGAACTCGTACCAGGCGCGCTTCTGATGCGGTGCTTTCGCCTGCCGGCCGGTACGGATGGGCGGGGCGGTGAACAGCTCATCCACACGTATGCCTCTTGGATTGCGCGCGAGCGGCTTGAGCGCCTGCAGCACCAGGAGCGGCACCAGCACCGTGCGGCCCCAATAGGAGATCTTCGACAGGTGGAAGGGAAACCACGCCGGCAGCAGCATGATCTCGACCGGCATCACGGGAATGCTGGACCACGGCAGGATGCCGTAAAGCGCGAGCAGGATACGGGTGAACACGTTGACGTTGGCGGCGCCGCCGCGCTTGAGCACCGCCTTGCGCGCCCTGCGCATGTGCTCGGCTTCCGGATCGTCGCCAATCATCTTGAGCGCGAAATAGGCTTTGACCGTCGCGCTCATGTCGAGGGCGCCGCCGTGGAACAGAGGCCAGCCGTCCTGTGCGGATTGCCGGCGCCGCAGGTAGACGCCGATCTTGCGCTCGAGCTCGAGGTCAGGCTCCTCGCCGAGATAATGGGTGAGCAGCACATATTCGGCGGGAATGGTAGCGTCGGCTTCCAGCTCGAACACCCAATGGCCGTCGGCGCGCTGCGCCGAGCGCAGCGCCGCAGCGGCGGCGTCGATGCGGCGGTCGAGCAGCGACTCCACGCTGGCGCTGCGATTGGTGTGGCTCTGGTCAATGGTCTCGCTCATGGCCTCTTTGTCTCAGGCAGTGACGCGTTGCGCCGCGCGCTCGCCGGAGCGGATGGCGCTTTCGATGGTCGGCGGCAGCCCGGTGTCGGTCCAGTCGCCGGCAAGGAAGAGATTGGCCCAGGCGGTGTCGGCCGGCGGCCGCAGGCGCTCGGTACGCGGGTCAGCGGCGATTGTTGCGCGGCGCTCGCGCACCACCTGCCAGGGCGGCAGCGTCTCGGGCAGGCCGGCGATCTGGGCGACTTCGCCCCATACCTTGCGCGCCAGCTCCTCACGCGGCATCTGCATCAGCGCGTCGGCGCTTGAGATGGTGACCGAGAGGCGGCCGGGATAGGCGAACAGCCATTGCGTCGTCCCGCGCACCACGCCGGTCATGGCGGGCAGGTCGACCGCGTCTTCCACGCGGTAGTGTACATTGGCGATGGCGCGGAATTCGTTCGGGACGCGCAGGTTCGGCAGCAGGCGGCCGGCGAGATTGGGCGGCACCGCGAGAATGACGGCGTCGTCCGCTCCGAGTTCGATGCTGTCGCCGCCGAAGTCGAGCCTGGCCGCGCGGCCGTCCTTGAATTCGATGCGATGCAATTCGTGGCCGAAGCGCACTTCCGTGCCGTGCGCCTTCAACCATTCAAGCGCCGGATCGATAAAGGTGCTCGACAGGCCGTCCTGCGCGATCAAGGGCCGGCAGGTGCGCCCGCCGGCGGCAAGCGTCTCGCGCAACAGGGTAGCGGCGAGCCGCGCCGAGGCGTCCGGCGGCGCGTGGTTGAGCGCGGCGAGCAGCAGCGGCTCGATCAGCCGCTCATAGAGCGCGCCGGAGCAGGGGATGATCTCGCCGACCGTGCCCTTGCCCGGCCGCCACATTAGCCGCGCCAGCACCAGATAGTCGCAGGCGCGCGTGTGCGGCACGCGGCGCGCGTCGCTGAAGATCCACCAGGGGAAAACGCCGTCGCCCAGGCGAAGCTGCCAACGCTCGTTGCTGGCCAAATCGACGAAATTGAAATCGGCAGCGTCCGGCCCGCGCATGTGGTCGGCGGCTCCGATCAAGGCGAGAAACGAAAGCGCGGAGCGGTTGCCCGACAGGATGACGTGATTGCCGTTGTCGATGGTCATGTCGAGCGTGGCGTCGTGATACGAGCGGCATCGGCCGCCGGCCTGCGCGCCTGCCTCGTGAACGATCACGTGGGCGCCCGCCTGTGTGAGGCGAAGGGCGGCGGACAAGCCCGCAAGGCCGGCGCCGATGATGTGGACGGACCGTGGCATCACAGGTAGCTGCGGATGAGGATTTGCGCGATGCGGCCTTTCCCGAGCTTGACCGGCGCACGGGGCGGCGCCCAGCCGCGCTCGAGCAATTGGCGCAGGATCGAATGATAGGCCTCTCCCATGATGCGCGGCGCGCGCACGATGGCGCGTGGCGTGCGCGCCATTATGGCGTCGGCCTTGTCGAAATGCTCGGCGGCGAGCGCGGCCACCTTGGCGCAGGCCTGGCCGAGCGCCGGGTTCGCTGCCACCTGTTGCGGATCATCGCTCGTGATGCCGGCTTGATTGAGGAACTCGCGCGGCATGTAGAGGCGGCCGATTTCCGCGTCCTCGTCGACGTCGCGCAGCGTGTTGGTGAGCTGCAAGGCGCGCCCGAGATGATGGGCGAGCGCGATGCCGTCTTGTTCGCTCATGCCGAACACGCGCACACTCAGGCGGCCAACGGCGGAGGCGACGTGGTCGCAATAGAGATCGAGGGTGGCGAGGTCGGGCGCGCGCATGTTGGCGCGTACGTCCATCTCCATGCCGTCAATGATGGCAAGGAAGTCCTCGCGCTTGAGGCCGAATGAGTTGACCGCTTCGGCGAGGCTCTTGAGCCGCGCCGGCGGATTGCCGGCATAGAGCGCGTCGATGTCGCGGCGCCATTGCGCGAGCTGCTCCTGCCGCTTCGTGCGGTCGCCGCCATCGTCGGCGATATCGTCGACCGCACGGCAGAAGGCGTAGATGTCGTACATGGCCTGGCGCTGCTCTCTTGGCAGGATGCGCATGGCGGCATAGAACGAGCTGCCCGAGGCGGTGGCGGCGGCGTCGGTCTCCTCGCCATTGGCTGCATGACCGTTAGATTTCGATTTGCCGAAGCGCCGCGAGGCGCCCTGCATGACGCCGAGCAAGGCCAGCCCGGCCACTTCGACCGGCTTGAGATGCACGCGCTCGGAGAGTGGATCGTGTTCGCGCAGCATGCGGGTGAGCTTCTCCGCCAACCGCTGGATCACCGCCACTTCCAGGCTCAGGCCCCGGTCCGCGATCTGGGCGGAGAACGGCGCGCTGGTCTTCAGCAGCCCGTCCAGGCGCGTGCAGACGTCGTCCAGGCAGGCACGCAGTTGCGGCGAGGCGGCGGGCGCATCCAGATCTTCGATACGCGCGCCGTGGCGCTCCACCAGATCGAGCGGCAGATAGACACGGTCGAGATTGCGGTAATCGGCGCCGCAGTCCTGCAGGTGATTGATCACCTGCAGCGCGGCGCACAGCGCGTCATTGGCCGGCCTGGTCGAGCGTGGCTCGCCATGCACGTCGAGTACGAAACGCCCGACCGGCATGGCCGAGTAGCGGCAGTAGTTGATCAGGTCGTCCCAGTCGCGGTAGCGCCGCTTGATCACGTCCATGCGGAAGGCGGTGAGCAGGTCGCGGGCGTGCTGCGGATCGAGTCCGCGTTTCCTGATCTCCGCGCGCAGCGCGACGCCTTCCGGCTCGGCGTCGCTTTGCCCGAGCAGCGTGGCTTCCAGGCTGTCGAGCAGCTTGAGCTTTTCGGCCTGCGACAGTGAGGAATGGTCCGCCACGTCATCGGCCGTTCTGACGAAATTATAGAAGGCCAGGATCGGCTTGCGGTGGCGCGCCGCGATCAGCCGCGAAGCCACCGGGAAATTCTCGTTGCGGTGCCCCTTGCCGCTGCGCACGTCGGCGGCCAGCGTCATCGCGCGCCCCGCGGTGCCGCTTGCACGCGGCCCTTCCACTGGCCGCCCTGGCCGCGCGCATATTGCAGCGCGGATTCAATAGTCCACACCGTGTAGACCAACGCGATGGCTGGCAGCGCCAAGCCCCAGGGCGGGCTTAGGCGGTAGAGGCGCAGTATCGGCTGGTAGGCAATGACCATGAGACCCCAGGTGGCGGCGCTGGCCCAAGCGGCGATGCCGGTCGCGAAAATGGCGAGCAACGGTCCGGCCAGGAAGGTTAGCGCCATTGCGGCGGTTGTAGCGAGCAGCATGAGCGGCGAATAGCCGAGTTGCGAATAGGCCGAGCGCGTCACCATGCGGCGGATCGGGCCGAACGTGTCATAGGCGCGGATGCTTTCGATGTGTTCCGAAAGGCCCAGCCAGATCGGGCCGGCGGCTTTCATCTGCTTGGCCAGCGCGCAGTCGTCGATCAGCGCGCCGCGGATGCCTTCGATGCCGCCCGATGCGGCGAGTGCGTCGCGGCGCACCAGCATGCAGCCGCCGGCGGCGGCCGCGGTGGCGCGCTGCGGCCGGTTCGCCCAGGCGAAGGGGTAGAGCATCTGGAAGAAGAACACGAAAGCGGGAATGAAGAAACGCTCCGCCAGGCTCGTGCAGCGGAGCCTGACCATGACCGAGGTCAGCACCGTCTGCTGCCGTTCGGCGCGGGCGGCGAGGCGCTTGAGCGCGCCCGGCCGGTAAACGATATCGGCATCGGTCAGCAGCAGATATTTCGGCCCGCGGGCGGCGGCAGCATCGACGCCTTGCTTCACCGCCCACAGCTTGCCGGTCCAGCCGGGTGGCAGCGGCCGGCCGCCGATCGCCGTCAGCCGCTCGTCCGCGCCGATCTTGGCGGCCGCCTTGCTGGCGACTTCCGCCGTGCCGTCCTGGCTGCCGTCGTCCACCACGATTACCTCGAGGGCCGGATAAGCCTGGCCGAGCAGGGATTGCACGGTCTGGCCGATGCCGGCCGCCTCGTCGCGGGCGGGGATGACCGCCACAATGGCCGGCCACATGGCCGGGGCCGGTGGCTCGGGCCGATCATCTCGCTCGGCCGAAAGCCAGAAGCCGCCACGCCCGACCAGCAGATAAAGCCACAGCCCAAGAACAAAAAATGCAGCAATTTCAAGCATTACCGGACAACCCCACGACGCCTGCGCTTTCCCTCGGCGGGCGGAAAGCTAGATTAACCCGCCGCATTGGGGGAAAGTTCCCATATCGCCTTCGGCGCCGCGGAACAATCCTCCCCACGGGCACTTGACGGCGCAAGAGGGCCGTCCGATTGCAAGAGCATGGAATTGACCGGAAAAGCGCTCGTCACGGGCGCCAGCGGATTCGTCGGATCCGCGGTCGCCCGCGCCTTGAACGCGCGCGGCGCGCAGGTGCGTGCGCTGGTGCGCGCCTCCAGCCCGCAAGCGCATCTGGCCGGGCTCGATATCGAATTCGTCACCGGCGACCTGCGCGACGCTGAATCCGTGCGCCGCGCCATGGCCGGCGTGCGTTGGCTCTTCCACGTGGCGGCCGACTACCGGCTGTGGGCGCGCGATCCTAATGAGATCGTCGAGAACAACGTGACCGGCACCCGCATCGTCATGGAGGAGGCACAACGCGCAGACGTCAAGCGCATCGTCTACACTTCCAGCGTGGCGACGCTCGAATGCCGCGGCAAGGGCGAGCCCGCCGACGAGAGCCGGCAGGTGCCGGAGGGCGAGACCATCGGCGCCTACAAGCGCAGTAAGCTGTTGGCCGAGCAAGTTGTGGAGCAGATGGTCGAGCGCGGCCTGCCGGCCGTCATCGTCAACCCCTCGACCCCGATCGGCCCGCGCGACGTGAAGCCGACGCCGACCGGCCGGCTGATTCTCGAGGCGGCGGCCGGGCGCGTGCCGGCCTTTGTCGATACCGGCCTTAATATGGTGCACGTGGACGATGTGGCGGAAGGCCACATCGCGGCGCTCGAACGCGGGCAGGTGGGTGAGCGCTATATCCTCGGCGGGCAGAACGCCTCGCTCTCGGAAATCCTCGCCACCGTCGCGGACCAGACCGGCCGTCCCGCGCCGCGCGTCAAGATCCCGCGCGCGGTGATCTATCCGATCGCCTATGCCGCCGAAGCGGTCGCCAACCGCACCGGGCGCGAGCCGTTCGTCACCGTGGACGGGCTCCGTATGTCGAAGAAGCGCATGTTTTTCACGGCGGCCAAGGCTGAGCGCGAGTTGGGCTACCGCGCGCGGCCTTACGCCGAGGGCATCAAAGACGCTATTGATTGGTTCCGGCAAGCGGGGCACCTGCTGCAATAGGCGAGGGGCCGCGCGGGCCGGGAGGTTAAGGAGATCGTCATGTCGATTGCAGCTACGCGCCCCGGGGACGAGGGCGCAGAGGGGCAAGCTGCTTTCCTCAAGCGCCTGAGCGCCGTCGCCAAGGACACCGAAAGCCTGCTCGACCGTCTGCTGGCGGTGCAGCCGGCCGCGGGCGAGACCGCGCGGCCGCAACGTCTGCTGGAGGCCATGCGCTATGTCAGCCTCGGCAGCGGCAAGCGCTTCCGGCCGTTCCTGATAGTGGAATCGGCGGCGCTGTTCGACGTGCCGCGGCAACAGGCGCTGATGGCGGCGGCCGCGCTCGAATGCGTGCATTGCTATTCGCTGGCGCATGACGACCTGCCGGCCATGGACAACGACGACTTGCGGCGCGGGCGCCCAACCGCGCACAAGCAATTCGACGAGGCGACCGCCATCCTGGCCGGCGACGGGCTGCTCACCTTCGCCTTTGATATTCTCGCGCGCGAGGAGTGCTCGCCCGATGCCAAGGTGCGCATCGACTTGGTCGCGGCGCTGACACGCGCGGCCGGCATCGGTGGCATGGCCGGCGGGCAGATGCTCGATCTCGCGGCGGAAGGGCGCTTTGCCGGCGCGGCGCGCCCTTCCACGGTCGACGACGTGCTCACGCTGCAGGCGATGAAGACCGGCGCGCTCATCCGTTTCGGCTGCGTTGCTGGCGCGCTGCTGGCCGGCGCGCATGACGAACGTTATGCCGCACTCGAGCGCTTCGGCGCGGTGCTGGGCCAGGCCTTCCAGATCGCCGACGACCTGCTCGACGTGGAGGGCGATCCGGCCAAGGTGGGCAAGCAGACCCACAAGGACGATGCCGCCGGCAAGGCAACCATCGTCAACCTGCTCGGCGTGCCGCAGGCGCGCACGCAGCTCGGCGAGCTGGTGAGTGAGGCGGCCGATGCGCTGTCTGTCTTCGGCGCCAAGGGCGCGGTGCTGGCGGCGGCGGCCAGGTTCGTCGCCGAGCGGCAGGCATAGGCCGGGCTGCCTCAATTAAACGCGCAGGCAGAGGCATATTGCTGTACAGCAGCTCTGCGCCGCGCTTTTCGACAACAGCCTTATTTCGGCGTCTTCATCTCAACGCGGATGCCGTGCACGGTTTTGTCCGATGCGTTCAAGACGCGACCGAGCGGCTGCGGCGCCATCTGCGCTACCAGGCACCCCTTTCCATCCCATTTTGCCAGTGCTTTCATCACGTCTCTGTTTGGCGGCAACTGAGTCCCGTCAGGGGCGATGTCGTGGATGGGACCCTGGACCTGATCGAAAACGAAAACGGACGGCCAGCGATGGTGGTGCAAAGGTTCTTCATCGCCGGGCTCCAACGTCACCTCAAGTACGCGCAAATGATCGTTTTCGTAAACGACCTTGTGGTGCGCGGGCGCGGCAGTCACGGCATCGAACGCAGGATCCCAAGTCGAGGGGTCCGAAGCGGAGTGATCGTTCGACATGGTAATCTCCCTGGTGTTACTTTGACGCGATCGGAGCTCGAGATCGACGGATGTTACACTTGAACTGCCTTTGCTTGGACTGCCATTGATAGATGCTGCAGGATCGCATCCGCCTCGCGCGAAATTTCCCGGACGATCTCGGCCGCGGACTGTCGTTTCGAGACCAGGCCCACGCTCTGACCCGCCCACAGTGGCAGCGCATCGATGTTGCCTTCGGCATCGGCCCCCGGCGTATAGGACTGATAGCGAACAATCGGCCCGGCCGTCCGCGACGTGGCGATGACCTCGCTCTCTCCCGGGCGCTTGCCCGAAGGCGGACGTCCGGCCGCCTCCCAGTCTTGGACGGTGCGATTCTTAAGTACGCGATGCGGCGCGTTCGGCCAGCGCACGTCGAACAGATTCTCCAAATAGACCGTATCGGCTTCGTTGGCCTCGAGCAGACGCTCGCGATAATGCGGGTGGATCACGGCCTCCCGACTGGCCAGGAAGCGCGTCCCGATCCAGGCGCCGGCCGCGCCAAGCGCCAAGGCCGCGGCGAGGCCTCGCCCATCGGCGATGCCGCCCGCGGCCACCACGGGCAGCGGTGAAACCGCATCGACCACGGCCGGTATGAGCGGCATGCTCGCCACCGTTCCGCGCACGTGTCCGCCCGCTTCCCAGCCTTGCGTGACGACAACATCGATGCCGCAATCGACCGCGTGCTTTGCTTCGTTGGCCGAACAGACGGTGTGCATGACGGTAGCTCCGCCGCTCTTTGCCCGCGCCACCAGGGCAGACGGATCGCGCCAGAAGAAGGAGATGATGGGCACGCGCTCTTCCAAGCACACCGCAAGCCGCTCTTCCTGCGGGAAATCCAGGTTCAGGTTAACCCCGAAGGGACGCGACGTCAGCGCGCGCAGGTCCCTGATCTGCCGCCGCACCGACTCGGCGCTGGCGCGCCAGAGCACCAGCATGCCAAGGCCGCCCGCGTTGCTTACCGCGGCGGCGAGTTGCGGGCCGACGGCGCCGCCCATCGGGGCCTGAATAATCGGCACGTCAATCCCGAGGCGCTCGCACAAGCTCGTCTTCACCGCCGCACCTCTCCGGTAGCCGTCGGTAAGCGGCCGAAACCCTAGCATTCCGCGTTTGGCAGGGACAGGTTAATGTTGTCACTTGGGGGCGGATTCAACGGGTCAGGGCAACATCTTCTAATCTTTCGAGGTGAGAAGGTGTGCCATGGTGACGTCACGGATTTGGTTCACGGCGGCGCAGAAGGCTGAGCTGTGGGAGCGATGGACGGACAAAGTGCTTCGGCCATTTCGCGGGCGCTGGAAAGGAGGAACAAGACCGGCGTTGAGCGGATCGTGGTACTCCATGGAGGGATTGTGCCGGCGCCGCGCCAGAGAGCCTTGGCGGCACTAAAGCTTGAGGAACGCGAAGAAATCTCCGGTGGCATTGCGGCGGGCCGGTCGATCCGGCAGATCGCCCAAGGCCTCGGACCGGCGCCATCGACAGTAAGCCGGGAGATCAGGCGCAACGGCGGCAGTCAGGCCTATCGTGCAAACCGGGCCGATCGGCGTGCCTGGGAGCGGGCGTTGCGCCCCAAGCCTTGTCGCTTGGCGCTGCATAGGGAGCTACGATGGCGCGTGGCGCAGAAGCTCGCGCTGCAAAGGTTGCCGGAGCAGATCTTCGGCTGGCTGAAGCAGGAGTTCCCAACCGACCAAGACATGCAGATATCTCACGAGCCTCTTCATCCAGAGCCGTGGCGTCCTGAAGAAGGAGCTGACGGTGCATTTGCGTACTGCGCGGTGGATGCGTCGCCCCAAGAGCCACAACGCAACAAGAGCCACAACGCAAAGAGTGGACAGGGGCATATCCTCGATATGGTCTCCGTCCGCGAACGGCCACCCTTATTTTCTAAAGTAATTGTTTTTCTTAGTGAGCACGACGCGAAGTGGCGGTTTTCCATTCCAAGTGCCCATCAGAATATTCCGTCGATTTCGCTCAAGAATTGACTTGAGTGAATCGTCAAAGCCAATTTTTTTGAAATCTAGCAGCGATCTATCTTTGAAAACGAACGCGTCAAGGTCGCCTATATAGCTTTCCTTCCAAATTGCTACGCCGACAACTCGGGCTCCCAGAGCCTGAACTTTGCTTCCCCCAACTGTCTTGCCCTTTGCAAGTGGATCAAAATTAGCTGCCCCGCCATACCGCCCAACTTGGTCAAACATATCGAATTGTTGCAAAATACGGTTTGTATCTTCTTGAGCAAAATAAGCGTCCACTGTCTCGCATTGCCCGGCAAGTTCTATCAAATTATGCGTCTCGGGGTATTGGCCAGAATGTTGAACGATGAGAGCCTTCATGTATTTTTCGCAGGCCTGTTGCGCAAAAAATCCCGCTCGCGCATGAAATCCGGCCCCAAGAAAATTGACCATTCGAGCGAGAAGATAATCGATGTCTGCTTCGTGAGAGAAAACGGCAAATGGCATGTCCGTCTTCACTAGCACTACTTTGGCAGATTTTGAGCGGCATAGGATTCC
>JARRNI010000012.1:0-19639 GCA_037385125.1 Pseudolabrys sp. | reverse complement strand
AGCTTGGAGAAGTCCTGGATTTCGGTCGGCGTCAGTCCGGCGAAGGGCTCGTCGACCAGGATCAACCGCGGATCGCGGGCGATCGCCTTGGCGAGCTCGAGCCGGCGCAGATCGGCGAACGGCAGCGTGTCGGGCAGCCGGTCCATGACGCCGGCGAGCCCGAGCCGTTCGGCAATCGTGCGCGCTTTGCGCACGATGCCGGGGTCATGCAGGATCTGCCATAGCGAGTCCGGCAGCAAGGCGAGACGGATATGGTCGAGCACGGTCTGCCGATGCAGCGGGCGCGAATGCTGGAAGACGATGGCGACGCCGCGCCGGGCGATGCGATGCGCCGGCAGGCCGGCGAGCTGGTCGCCGTCGAAGCGGATCGACCCGGCAGTGGGGCCGTGTATACCCATGATCAGCGACAGCGTGGTCGATTTGCCGGAGCCGTTCGGGCCGATGAGGCCGAGGATTTCGCCACTTTCCACTCGCAGGTCGAGACCATCGACCGCGACCAGCCCGCCGAAGCGCTTGGTCAAGCCTTCGACCTCGAGCGTGCTCATGACTTCGCCCTCGGATGCAGCAGCCAGCCGAGGAAACCGCCGGGGAAGAATAGCAGCACGGCAAGCGCCACCGCCGCCACCACGAAATTGCTCAGCTCGCCGATCGGCCGCAGGTATTCGGAAGCCGCGATGAGGAAGATGGCACCGAGCGCGCCGCCCAGGATGGTGCGGCGCCCACCGAGCACGGCGGCGATGATGATCTGCACGTCGATGCCGAGCGCGACCACCGCGCCGACCGAGACCGTGCCGAGATAGAAGACGAACAGCGCGCCGGCCATGCCGGAAAAGAACGCGCTCACGATAAACGCCACCAGCTTGTGCTTGGTGACGTTAAAGCCGAGCGCTTGCGCTTCGATCGGGTCCTGGCCGATGGCCTGCAAGATGAGGCCCATGGGGGAGCGCGCCATCGCCGTGAGCAGCGCGCCGCTGACCGCCATGAACACCAGCGCGTAGTAGTAGTTCACGCTCGGATCGATGGCGAGCACGCTCGGCACGGTCATGCCGATCTCCCCGCCAGTGTAAGCGGCGAACACCACGATGAGCTTCTGCAGCAGCAGCACGGCGACCAGCGTGATCAGCCCGAAATAGGGTCCGCGCAGCCGGAGCGCCGGCAAGGCCAGCATCAGACCGCCGATCACCGCGGCGGCGGCTCCGGCGAAGGTGGCCGGCCATACCGACAGGCCGGCATAGCTGTTGAGCATGCCGGCGGCATAGGCGCCGACGCCGATCAGGAAGGTGGGACCAAAATTGACCTCGCCGGCATAGCCGAACAGCAGGTCCCAGCCCATGGCGAAGACGCCGAAGTAGTAGGCGATGGTCAAGACGCCGAGCACGTAGCCGGAGGCCCAGCTCGGTACCGTCGCCATCACTATCAGGGCGACGGCGACGAGCCAGAACAGTCGCGACTGCAACAGGCCGAAGCCGCCTGCCCGTTTGCCGCCGCTGTCGATGAGGTCTGCGGGCGCCATGGTCTAGCGCCTGCCCAAGAGGCCCTGCGGCCGCAGATAGAGAACCAGCACCAGGATCGCCAGCGCCGGCATTTCACGGATGGCGGGCGTGACCAGATAGGCGGTCGCGGTCTCGAAATAGCCGATGATATAGGCGGCGATCAGGGAACCGGGCACGCTGCCGAGCCCGCCGAACACCACGATCGAGAAGGCGCTGCCGGTCAGATCGCCGACATTGTTGGAGCTGGCGCCGATGAAAGTCGCCAGCAGGACGCCGGCGATGCCGGCGAGCAAGCCGTAAAGGCCCCAGACGAAAGCCTGGATGCGCGGAAGGTCAAAACCGAGGAGCGCCAGGCCGCGCGGATTGATAGCGGCGGCCAGTACCGACTTGCCGAGCTTGGTGTGGTTGACGAACAAATAGAGCAGCCCGATCACTAGCCAGCACACCACGCCGATCAAGAGCTCGTTAGTTGGCGTGCGCACGCCGAGGAATGCTGTGACGCCGGGCACCAGAGGCCGCACCGTGACCGGATTGGAGGTGAAGAGATAGGCAATCCCCTCCTGGATCATGATGGCCCAGAGCAGCGTCGCCGTAAGGATGAAGATCTCTTTCTCCTCCTCCGCGATCTTGGGCGAGAATTTGATCGGCCGCACCACCAGGTAATAGGTCACGTAAGCGGCGGCCACGCCGGCGCCGACGCCGGCGAGCGCGCCCCAATAGGTGCCGAAGGAGAGCGCCGCCCACCAGGCGATCATGGCGGCCGTGACCATGATGCCGCCATGCGCCAGATTTAGCACGCCGGAAACGCCGAAGATGATGGTGAAGCCGATGGCGCCCAGGCCGTAGAGCGCGCTGACGACGAAACCGTCGACGAGGATTTGCATCGCGAGCATGGGCTAGGCTCCCCGCTAGCGGCGCAGGGGGAACGGGCGGGCGGTCAACGCCCGTCCGTCCGCGCCCCCGCCGTCGTTATGCGCGCCTATTTGCTCGCGTGCTTCTTGTTCTTGATCCAGGACGGAAGAATGACCTTGGACTTCGCCACCTTCTTCGGCCAGATCGCCACCTGATCGCCATGCTGCCACTGCAACGCGACGCCGGTGATGTATTTCGGGCCGTATTTCAGGCCGTGCGTGTACTTCTCGTTCTTCCCGTAGAACTGCACGCGGCCGATATTGCCGACATAGTTCGTCTTCTCCAACTGCGCGACCACCTTGTCGGCATTGGTCGACTTCGCCCGCTCGATCGCGGCCTTCAGGAAGTAGAAGGCGTCGTTGGTCGTATAGGCGTTGTAGGCCGGCGTGGTCCCGAAGCGCTTGGTATAGGCATCGGTGAAGGGAACCGTCTTGCGCGTGAGCGCCGCGCCCTTGACCGCCGCCGAGGTGGTGACGATGCCTTCGGTCGCGCCGTTGGTGCGCTTCCAGAACGTGCTGGCGCCCGCCTGCGCGCTGATGCCGGCCATCAGGATCGGCACCTGCTGGTCGTGCCATTGCACCGTCGGCTTCAAGCCGACATGGGCGATGCCAGTGATGATGACGTCGGGCTTGGCCCCCTCGATCTTGTTGAACACCGGCGTAAAGTCGGTGGTGTCGGGCGAGAAGCGGGTATGGCCGACCACCTTGAGCCCGGCCTTCGGCAGGCACTTCAGGTACTCGTTGTCGAGCGGCTTGGTCCAGGCCGCGTCCTCGCTCATCACGTAAGCGGTCTTGTAGCCGAGCGGCTTGACCAGCAGATCATGCGAGGAATCGCACACGCCGTCGGCCAGGAATGCCGAGTTCAGCCAGTCGTGGAAGGTATATTTGTAGGCGTTGTAGTTGTCGTGCACGTGCTTGGGAATCTGCGTACTGGCGGCGCCGGTCACGATGAACGGCGTCTTCAGCCGCCCGGACCAGGGCTCCATGGCGAGCGCGATCTCGCTGATCCAGATACCGATCATCGCCACCACGTGGTCCTGATTGACCGCGCGCTGGAAGGCGCGCACGCCTTCGGTCGCCGAGAAGTGATTATCGTATTTGAACAGCTTGATCTTGCGGCCCATGATGCCGCCATGGGCATTGATGTCATCGACCGCCATCTCGGCGCCGTTGATGATGGAGGCACCGTCGATGGCCGAGTAAGGCGCAATGACGCCGATATTGATCGGCCCCTTGTTTGAGGCGGCTTGCGCCGGCCCGCCTAGGCCGAGCGCCAACGCCCCGCTGCCCAGAACGACAGCAGTCGCAATACGTCGTGTTATTGCAAGCATGGCTTCCTCCCGGTTTGTTGCTTTCGCCGACTGGCGAAAGCCGAATTCAGCCGCCCCCAACATCTTTCGATGTCCCGGTACTTGCTGCTTGCAAGACTGTTCCCTATGGTTGTCAATGTCAAACGGTTCGCAACCAGCGTTGGGGCAGCCCGCTTACGATGTTGTCCACGCCCGGTTAATCCAAGCAAAGCGCAACAAGCGGCTCGCATAGGACATTCCCTTCGCGTTCCGCCAAAGGAAGCACGGCGCGCAGGAGCGCGTGCCGTGCCTTTGTTCGTAGCGGTCAGCTTCCGCCGAGTTCCCCGCTCATGACGGGGCCGATGGGCTTCCACTCCTTGCCGTCGAACTGCTGCAACTGCATCTGCTCGATCGGATAGTAGTCGGTCGGGCTGGTGTTGATCTTGATGCCCGGCAGCAGCATGGGCAGTTCGAGGTTCTTCAGGTTGGCGGCCTGCTTCATCACG
Source organism: Pseudolabrys sp. (assembly GCA_037385125.1). GTDB lineage: Bacteria > Pseudomonadota > Alphaproteobacteria > Rhizobiales > Xanthobacteraceae > Pseudolabrys. The sequence goes on along the minus strand of JARRNI010000012.1, from coordinate 15,440 downwards.
TTCTCGCGCGTGAGGTTGTCGCCGCACTGCTTGAGCACCTGCACCAGGGTCTGCGCCGCGGTATAGCCGTAGACCGTGAAGCTCGAAGTCTTGTCGCCCTTCGGGTGATACTTGTTCATGAAGGCGAGCCACTTCTTGTAGCCGGGGTCGTCCTTCAGGGCGGGATCCGTCGAATCCTTCAGATAGAAGGTCGACAGGATGCCCTTGGCGTTGTCTAGCCCGGCGGGCTTGAGCACGGCGCCGACCGACTGCGAGACATTGTTGAGCAGATGGATCGGGTGCCAGCCGATCTCGGCGGCCTTCTTGATGGCCTGCGCGGCGAATTTCGGTGTCGTCACGTTGTAGAACACGTTGGCGCCGGAGGCCTTCAGATTGACGATCTGCGAGTCCACCGTCGGGTTGGTGACCTCGTAGGGCTGCTCGGACACGATCATCTTGCCGGCCTTGTCGCCGAGGCCGTCCTTCATCCCCTTGACGTAGTCCTTACCGTAGTCGTCGTTCTGATAGAGGATGCCGATCTTGGCGTCCGGGTGCTTCTCAAGCAGATATTTGGCGTAGATGTGCCCCTCGGACTGGTAAGTCGGCTGCCAGCCCATGGTCCAGGGGTAGTGCTTGTAGTCGCCCCATTTGGTCGCGCCGGTCGCCACAAACAGTTGCGGCACCTTCTTGGCGTTCATGTATTTGTGGATCGCCGTGTTGGTCGGCGTGCCGAGGCTCTGGAAGATGAGCAGCACCTCGTCGCGCTCGACCAGCTTGCGCGCCTGCTCGACCGTCTTGGGCGGGCTATAGCCGTCGTCGTAGGAGATGAAGTTGATCTTGCGGCCGTTGATGCCGCCCTCGGCATTCACCTTGTTGAAATAGGCGGCAATGGTCTTGCCGATCTGGCCGTAGGCCGAGGCTGGTCCGCTGTACGGGTTGATGTTGCCGATCTTGATTTCCTTGTCGGTCACGCCGGGGCCGTATTTCTTCTGCGCGAGCGCGGCCGAAGTCCCGAGCGCCAGTATAAGCGTCGAGCCCAACAGTAAACATAGTCCCTTACGTCTCATTTTACGCCCCTCCTTCAATTTTGTTGCACGGACTTCCGCGCAACTTTGCTGACGACCAGGCGAACCAATCCGGCGGCGCCGGACGGCATCATGTAGATGACGAGGATCAGGATCACGCCGTAGACGGCGCCTGCCAGGCCCTTTGAAACCTGCTCCGCAATGTTGGGAACGAACAACACGAAAAGGCCGCCGAACAAGGCGCCGGCGATCGAATCGACGCCGCCGACCACCAGTCCGACGAATAGGGCGATGGCAAAAGCGAAGGTGAAGCTGTCGGGCGCGACGAACTGGATGACGATGGCGCCCAGCGCGCCGGCAACGCCGGTATAGAAGGCGCTCACGCCGAAGGTAAGCGCCTTGTAGAGCGAAACATTAACGCCCATGGCCCGCGCCGCAATCGGGTTGTCGCGGATAGCAATCAGGGCGCGGCCGGTGCGGCTGCTGATGAGATTGGTGGCGCACCAGAACATGACGACGACCACCATCAAGGTCAGATAATAAAGCCATTGATCCCCCGACAGCGGCAGGCCGAAGGGCGCATCCGGCTTGATGATAACGATGCCCTGCACGCCGCCGGTCCAAGGCGCGAGCGGCTTGGATTTGAGCAGCTGCGGGGTGGCTACCGCGAGCGAAAAGGTCGCGAGCGCGAGATAGATTCCCTGCAACCGCAAGGCCGGCAGGCCGAACAGAAAGCCGAACACCAGGCTGACGACGCCGGCGACCGGCAGCGTCCAGATATAGCCGATGCCGAAATGTTCCATCATCATCGCGGCGGTATAGGCACCGAGGGCGTAGAATGCCGAATGGCCGAGCGAGAATTGGCCATTGAAGCCGGTCAACAGCGCGAGCCCGAGAATGGCGATGGCGTAGGTCATCGCCAGCGTGAGCTGGAACAAGACGAAGTTCTTGAAGGCCAGCGGCAGCAGAACCGCAATCACGAATCCTGTGAGCCACACGAGGATTTGCGGGCGCGCCGCCCCGCCGCGCGTGCCTTGCAGCCTCTGGAAAATGTCGCGCTTCGACATGGCCTACACCCTGGTGACGATCACGCGGCCGAACAGGCCTTGCGGCCGGATCGTCAGGACGGCGACGATGAGCGCGAGGGCGATGGTCAGCTTCAACTCGTTTCCCACGTCGGGAATGAAGCTGGACAGGTTTTCGATGACGCCGACCGCGAATCCGCCGATCACCGCGCCGAACGGCGAGGTCAGCCCGCCGACCACGGCGCCGGCGAAGCCATAGAGCAGGATCGATACCATCATGTTCGGCTCGAGGAACACCACGGGCGCGATCATCATGCCGGCCACCGCGCCGACCGCCGCCGCCATGCCCCAGCCGAGCGCGATCATCCAGCCGACCCGGATGCCCACCAGCCGCGCCGATTCCGGGTTCGCCGCGGTGGCCCGCATGGCAAGCCCGACGCGCGTGTAGCGGAAGAACGCATAGAGCAGCAGCAGCAGGACGATGGTGACGGCGATCATGCCGGCGTCATGCGATGAGATGAGGCTACCGAACAGCGGCGTGGTACCGAAAGGCGTCGGGAAACTCTTGATGTTGAAATCCCAGATGAAGCCGGCGCTGCTGTTGAGGATGGCGAACAGCGCGATGAACACGACGATATGGCTCAGGACCGGCGCATTCTTGAGCGGCTTGAACACGATGCGCTCGATCAGCACGCCGCCCACGAAGGAAATCGCAATGGTGAGGAAAAAGGTCGGCCAATAGGGCAGACCCCAGTGCAGGAGCTGCCAGGCGATGAAGGTCGAAAACATCGCCATCTCGCCCTGCGCGAAATTGAGATGGTCGATCGCCTGGTAGATCATCACGATGGCGAGCGCCATGCAGGCATAGATGGCGCCGGTCGACAGTCCCGCGAGGATCTGGCTGAAAACGAGCTGCATGGACTAGAGTCCAATCCGATGAGACTGAATCACTGCGCCTTCCTGACTTTTCGTTTGCGCATGATCCCTCGGGTCGAGCCCGAGGGCATGCTTCTTCGACCTTGCTCCGCCGAAGCGAGGCCGCTTCGGCTGCGCGAAGGCGAGAAACCGGTTTCCACTTTCGGGGATCATGCGCTAGTACCCGAGATAGGCGCGGCGGATGTTCTCGTCGCGTCCGATGTCCTGGGCGAGGCCGCTCATCACGATCTCGCCGGTTTCGATCAGATAGGCTTGGTCGGCGAGCGCGAGCGCCGCCGCCGCGTTCTGCTCCACCAGCAGCATGCTCACGCCCTCGTCCTCCTTGAGCTTGCGCAGGATCGTGTAGACCTCGTCGACCAACAGGGGCGCGAGCCCGAAGGACGGCTCGTCGAGCAGCATGAGCTTCGGCCGCATCATGAGCGCGCGCGCGATCGCCAGCATCTGCTGCTCGCCGCCCGACATCGTTCCCGCCTGCTGGTGCGCGCGCTCGCGCAGGCGCGGGAAGTAGCCGTAGACGCGTTCGATGTCGGCGGCGATGCCGGCGCGGTCGCGCCGCGACATGGCGCCAAGCTCGAGGTTCTCCTCGATGGTCATGCGGCTGAAGGTGCCGCGCCCTTCCGGCACGTGGGCGATGCCGAGCCGGGCGCGCTCTTCCGGCGACTTGCCGGCGAGCGGCCGGCCGGCGAAGGCGATCTCGCCGGCGGTCGCGATCATTCCCGACAGCGCGCGCAGGGTCGAGGTCTTGCCGGCGCCGTTGGCGCCGAGAAACGCCGTCACGCTGCCCTCGATGATCTCGAAATCGATGCCGTGCAGCACGCGTGTCGTGCCGTAAAAGGCGCGGAGCTGGCGGGCGGCAAGCAGGGTCCGGCTCATCGGCTCACGTCCCCAGATAGGCGCGGATCACTTCCGCGTTGCTGCGCACCTCGTCGGGCGTGCCTTCGGCGATCTTCTTGCCGAAATCGAGCGCCACCACCCGGTCGGAAATCGACATCACCAGGTTCATGTGATGCTCGACAAGCAGTACGGTGACGTGCTGCTCGTCGCGGACGCGGCGAATGAGCTTGCCGAGATCGCCGACCTCGTGGTGGTTGAGGCCGGCGGCGGGCTCGTCGAGCAGCAACAGCTTCGGCCGCGCTGCGAGTGCGCGCGCAAGCTCCACGCGCTTTTGGGTGCCGAAAGGAAGGTCGGCGACACGGCGATGCGCCACGTCGTCCAGCTCCAGGTAATGGATGAATTCGCCCGCCGCGCGCGCGAGCGACTTTTCCCGGCGGCGAACCCACGGAAGACACAACGCGTCGCTGAAAACATCGCTCCGGCTTTGTGAATGGGCTCCCACCCGCACGTTGTCGAGCACCGACATCGACCGGAACAGCGCCAGGTTCTGAAACGTGCGGGCGATCCCGAGGCCGGTGATCCGGTTCGCCGCCTTGTCAAGAATATTCTGACCGGCGAATTCGATGGCGCCATGGCTCGGCGTGTAGAGCCGCGTCAGGCAATTGAACAGGGTGGTCTTGCCGGCGCCGTTGGGACCGATCAGACCGAGAATTTCACCCTGGCCGATCCTCAGCGACACGTTGTCGAGCGCAACAATCCCGCCGAAACTGATACTGACGCCGCGAACGGCGAGCAGCGGCGCGCGCGCGGCCAGGGGCTCGGCGTGCTTCGTCTCGGCGGCTATTGCAGCGGACGAATGCATGTCATTGCCCATTCAGTTCGGCTTCGATGTTTCGCACCGTGTTGAGCAGCCGCGGCCCGATGTCGCTTTCCAGACGGGCGCGGCTGAAATGAAATGCCGGCGCGCCGCAATTGAACGCGAATACGGCGGAGCCGTCCGGCGGCGTGAGCGGCACCCCGACGGCATTGATATCCGACTGCCATTCGCCGACCGACATGCCGAAGCCGCGACCGTCGACATCCTTCAAGGCGCGATCGAGACCCGGGCGCAGCTTCGACCATTTCGCGCCTTCGCGGCGCGCCAGCTCGCGCAGCAGCCGTTGCCGTTCCTTGTCGGGAGTGCCAGCCAGCAGGGCGCGGCCCATGGCCGTCGTCGCCAGCGGAATGCGCGCGCCGACGCCGAGACGAAGCAAGGTTGCCGACTTGCCGCGGCAGAATTCGATGTAGATCACATTGAAGCGATCGCGCGTGCCGAGCGCGACCGACGCGCCGGAATAGTTGGCGAGTGCCTGCATGTGCGGCTTGGCGACCTGCCGGATACGCATATTGGCCAAGGTCGAATAGCCGATGGCCAGTGCGCCGGGCGCGAGCTGGTATTTCTCGAGCCGATCGATATGCGTAAGATAGCCGAGCGTTGTCAGCGTATAGGTCAGGCGGCTGACCGTGGCCTTGGCCAGGCCGGTGCGCGCCGCGATTTCCCGGTTGCCGAGCAGCCCTTCGCTCGGCGTGAACGCGCGCAAGACTTCGAGCCCCCGCGCAAGGGCAACGACGAATTTTCTATCGCGATGCGCGGCGCCGCCACCACGTTCGACGTCCGCGACCCAGCCGTCATGCATCGCCATTGCCGCACAGGCCCCAGCGGGTTTGACACGGATCGCAGCACTTCCTAGCATTCCGGTCAATATTGCAGAACGATGTTCCGCGTTGCGGAACATGCGCGCGCCGGGAACTGCCGCATGACCGAATGGGTTGCCATGCACCGCGCTGGCGAGATCGCCGTAATTGTCGTCGACAATCCGCCCGTCAACGCATTGAAACATGAGGTCAGGCTCGGCCTGCGCGCCGCTTTCGCAAATGCGAACGCCGACACGAACGTTGCGGGCATCGTGCTGACATGTGCGGGCCGCACCTTCATTGCCGGCGCCGACATCACCGAGTTCGACAAGCCGCCCCAGAGCCCGAGCCTGATCGATCTGAACGGGCAGATCGAGAATATCGAAAAGCCGGTGGTGGCGGCGGTGTTCGGAACCCCGCTCGGCGGCGGTCTCGAGATCACCCTGGCCTGTCATTTCCGCATTGCCGCACCCGGCACACGGCTTGGCCTGCCCGAAATCAAACTCGGTCTCATTCCCGGCGCGGGCGGCACCCAGCGCCTGCCGCGCCTGGTCGGCATGGAAAAAGCCGTGGCGATGATCCTGTCGGGCGATCCGATCCCGGCCCAGGAGGCGCTGGCGCTCGGGCTGATCGATGAGACCTTCGAAGGCGACCCGGCGGCGGCGGGCGTCGCCTTCGCGCGCCGGGTCATCGCCGAGAGGCGTCCCTTGCGGCGCGTGCGCGACATCGACGACAACCTGAAAGACTTGCGCGCCCAGCCCGACAAATTCGCCGAGCTCGCCGCTTCTTACGTCAAGCGCGCGCGCGGACTCGACGCGCCGACGGCGGCGCTGGAATCATTGCGCGCGACGCTCGATGTGCCGATCGAGCAGGCGCTCGAGGACGAACGCAACAAATTCATGGCCCTGCGTGCCGGCGAGCAGTCGAAGGCGCAGCGCCACGTTTTCTTTGCCGAGCGTGAGGCCGCCAAGGTTGCGGGAGTCGGCAAGGACATCAAGCCGCGCGACGTCAAACAGGCGGCGGTGATCGGCGCCGGCACCATGGGCGGCGGCATATCCATGAGCTTCGCCAATGCCGGCATTCCGGTGAGCGTGGTCGAAACGGCCGAGGATGCGCTCAAGCGCGGCTTCGGGGTGATGGAAAAGAACTACAAGACCTCCGTCTCGCGCGGCGCCTTGTGCGAGGAGGACGTGGCCAAGCACATGGGACTGCTCACCGGCACCACCGATATTGCCGTGGTGAAGGACGCCGATCTGATTATCGAGGCGGTGTTCGAGGAAATGGCGATCAAGGGCGACGTTTTCGGCAAGCTCGACAAGCTGGCGCGGCCAGACGCGGTGCTAGCCACCAACACGTCTTATCTCGACGTCAACGAGATCGCCGCCATGACGTCGCGGCCGCAAAGCGTACTTGGCATGCACTTTTTCAGCCCGGCCAATGTCATGCGGCTGTTGGAAATCGTGCGTGGGGCAAAGACCGCGCCGGACGTGCTGGCCACCGCCATCGCGGTAGCCCGCCGCATCGGCAAGGTGCCGGTGGTGGTCGGGGTCTGCCACGGCTTCGTCGGCAACCGCATGCTGCGCGCACGCTCGATCGAGTCAGAGAAGCTGCTGCTGGAAGGCGCGCTGCCGCACGAGGTCGACGGAGCGCTCACCGAATTCGGCTTTCCCATGGGCCCTTTCGCCATGGGCGATCTTGCCGGGCTCGACGTCGGCTGGCGCATGCGCAAGGCGCAAGGGGTGCGTGCCGAGATCGCCGATACGCTTTGCGAGCAGGGCCGCTACGGCCAGAAGACCGGCAAGGGCTTCTATCTCTATGAAGCGGGCTCGCGCAAAGGACAGCCGGATCCGGAGGTCGAGCAGTTGATCGTCGCCACGTCGAAGCGGCTCGGCATCGCGCGCCGGCCGATCGAGAAGAAGGAGTTCATCGAGCGGCTGATCTACCCCATGATCAACGAGGGTGCGCGCATTCTCGAGGAAGGCATTGCGCAGCGCTCCGGCGATATCGACGTGATCTGGGTCTACGGCTACGGCTTCCCGCGCTGGCGCGGCGGGCCGATGTTCTATGCCGACACGGTCGGCCTCGCCCATATTCGTGACCGGCTGGCGGCGCTGGCGAAAAGCTCCGGCGACAAGCGCCACGAGCCGGCCGCGCTCTTGACGGAGCTCGCCGCCGAGAACGGGACCTTCGGCGTGGGGCGCAAGAAGGCCGCCTGATGAGCGCGGCGCCGCAGCCCTGGGAGAAATCGTATCCGGCCAATGTGCGCTGGGACGCGCCGATCGAAACGACGACCTTGCAGGCGCTGCTCGACCGCGCGGTCGCCTCTTACGGGGAGCGGCCGGCGCTGGAATATCGCGGGCGGCGCATTGCCTATGGCGAACTGGGCGACCTGGCCGCGCGCGCGGCGGCCGGCCTCATCGGGCTCGGCATCGGCCGCGGCGATGCAGTTGCGCTATATCTTCCCAATACGCCCTATCACCCCATCGCGTTTTTCGGGAGCTTGCGCACCGGCGCCAGCGTCGTTCACCTCAGCCCGCTCGATGGCGAGCGCGACCTGATCTACAAGCTCAAGGACAGCGGCGCACGCACGCTTATCACTACGAACTTGTTCCACCTCTTGCCGGTGGCGCTCAAGCTCATGACCGAGGGCTGTGTCGACCGTGTGATCGTGGGTGACGACCGCGATTGGGAAGAAACGCCGACGCCGCCCGAGCCGTTCACTGAAGGTGACAAGGCCGTTTCCTTCGGCCGCCTGATGGCCGAAGCCAAAGTCCCCGAGCGTTGGCCGGAAGTCACCAGGGACGACATCGCCTTGCTGCAATATACCGGCGCCACCACCGGCCTGCCCAAGGCCGCGATCCTCACCCACGGCAACATCACCGCCTCCGTTTCGAGCTATTGCACCTGGGTTGCCGGCCAGCGGCCGCCCGGCGCCGCCTCGCCGGACCGGGTGATCATGGTGCTGCCGCTGTTCCACATCTACGGCCTGTCCAGCGTCATGCTGCGCCATCTGGCAAGCGGCAATGAGCTCATGCTGCGCCCGCGCTTCGACGTGGAGCAGGTCCTGCACGACATCGAGGTCGGCCGCGCCACCTCCTTTCCCGGTGTGCCGACCATGTGGATCGCGTTGGTCAACTACCCGGGCATCGAGAAACGCGACCTCTCCTCGTTGCGGGTCATTGCTTCGGGCGGCGCACCGCTGCCGGTCGAGATCGCCGAGCGGGTTCAGCGCCTCACCGGCCTGGCGCTGCCGAGCGGCTGGGGCATGACCGAGATCGCGCCTGCCGGCATCAGTCCGCCGTTGGAGTCAACAGGCAAGCCCGGCACCATCGGCATGCCATTGCCCGGCATCACGGTGCAGGTCGTTTCGCTCGATGACCCGCATAAGGTGCTCGGTGCCAACGAGGTGGGCGAACTGCGCATCAAAGGCGCCAATGTTATGCAGGGCTACTGGAACAAGCCGAAGGAAACCGCCGCCGCTTTTGCCGATGGGTTCTTTCTCACCGGCGACATCGGCTATTTCGACGAGGACGGCTATTTCTTCCTGGTCGACCGCAAGAAGGAAATGATCATCTCCGGCGGGTTCAACGTCTATCCGGTCAAGGTCGAATATGCCATCTACGAGCATCCGGACGTCGAAGAAGCGCTGGTGATCGGCATTCCCGATCCCTACCGCGGCGAGGCGGCCAAGGCCTTCGTCAAGCTGAAGGAAGGCGCGCCGGAGCTCACCCTCGAAGCCTTGCGCGAGTTCCTGGCCGACAAGCTCGGCCGCCACGAACTGCCGGCGGCGCTGGAAATCCGTGCTAGCCTACCGCGCACGAGCGCGGGCAAGTTCTCCAAGACCGCACTGATCGAATCCGAACGGCGCAAACACATGCAGGAAAAAGCCAATGCGTGAAGCAGTCATCGTCTCCACCGCGCGCACGCCGATCGGCAAGGCCTATCGCGGCGCCTTCAACATGACGCACGGTGCCGACATGGGCGGCCACGTGGTCAAACACGCGGTCGAGCGCGCGCATATCGAACCCGGCGAAGTGGAAGACGTGATCATGGGCTGCGCCCTGCCCGAGCGTGCCACCGGCCAGAATATCGCCCGGCAGATCGCCCTGCGCGCGGGCCTGCCGGTCACCGTTGCCGGCATGACCGTCAACCGCTTCTGCAGTTCCGGCCTGCAGACCATCGCGCTGGCCGCGCAGCGGGTGATGACTGGCGAAGCCTCCGTCCTCGTCGCTGGCGGCCTCGAAAGCATCAGCCTAGTGCAGGATGGCAAGGTGCTGCCGGTTCCCGACGAGTGGCTGCTGGAGCACAAGCCGGAAATCTACATGGCCATGATCGACACCGCCGATACGGTGGCGGCGCGCTACAAGGTCCCACGCGAGGCGCAGGACGAATACGCGCTGGAAAGCCAGCGGCGCACGGCCACCGCCCAGCAGGCCGGCAAGTTCAGCGACGAGATCGTGCCCATGGCGACCAAAAAGAAAGTGGTCGACAAGCAGACCAAGGCCGAGCACATCGAGGATGCTTTCCTGCAAAGCGACGAGGGCAACCGGCCCGACACCACGCTCGAGGGCCTCGCGGCGCTTAAACCCGTGCGCGAGGGCGAGAACAAGTTCATCACCGCCGGCAACGCCAGCCAGCTCTCCGACGGCGCTTCGGCCTGCGTGGTGATGGACGCCAAGCTCGCCGAGCAGAAAGGGCTTGAGCCGCTCGGCATGTTCCGCGGCTTCGCGGTCGCCGGCTGCGAGCCCGACGAGATGGGCATCGGCCCGGTATTCGCCGTGCCGAAGCTGTTGCAACGCCAGGACATAAAGGTCGACCAGATCGATCTGTGGGAGTTGAACGAGGCCTTCGCCGTGCAGGTGATCTACTGCCGCGACCGGCTCGGCATCCCGCAGGAGCGGCTCAATGTCGACGGCGGCGCCATTTCCATCGGCCACCCCTACGGCATGAGCGGTGCCCGCATGACCGGCCACGCGCTGATCGAAGGCAAAGCGCGCGGCGCCAAGAACGCCGTCGTCACCATGTGCATCGGCGGCGGCATGGGCGCCGCCGGCCTGTTCGAAATTCACTAGGAGCGCGCTTCATGGACCTGCGCTTCACCCCCGAGGAGATCGCCTTCCGCGACGAGGTGCGCGCCTTCATGCGCGACAACGTGCCGGAAGCGACCCGCCGCAAGCTGGTCGAGGGCCGGCATCTGGCCAAGCACGACCTAGTCGACTGGCAGCGCATCCTCAACAGCAAGGGCTGGGCGGTGCCGCACTGGCCGAAGGAATGGGGCGGCACCGGCTGGAATTCGGTCAAGCTCTATATCTACCGCGACGAGATGCAGCAGACGCCGGCGCCCGAGCCGCTGCAATTCGGCGTGAACATGGTCGGGCCGGTGATCCTCGCCTTCGGTAACGAAGCTCAGAAGAAGAGGTTTCTGCCGCGCATCGCCAATCTCGACGACTGGTGGTGCCAGGGCTTTTCCGAGCCGGGCGCCGGCTCCGACCTCGCCTCGCTCAAGACCAGCGCCAAGCGCGACGGCGACCATTATAACGTCAACGGCCAGAAGACCTGGACCACGCTCGCGCAATATGCCGACTGGATCTTCTGCCTGGTGCGCACCGATGCTGCCGCCAAGAAACAGGAAGGCATTTCCTTTCTGCTTGTTGACATGAAGACGCCGGGCATCACCGTGCGTCCGATCCAGACCATCGACGGCGGGCACGAGGTGAACGAGGTCTTCTTCGACGACGTGCGCGTTCCCGCAGAAAATCTCGTGGGCCAGGAAAACAACGGCTGGGACTACGCCAAGTTCCTGCTCGGCAACGAGCGCACCGGCATCGCCCGCATCGGCATTTCCAAGGCCCGCCTGCGCCGCCTGAAGGAGCTGGCCGCGCTCGAAACGATCGACGGCAAGCCGATGATCGAGGACCAGGATTTCCGTCGCAAGATCGCCGCCGTGGAGGTCGAGCTGAAGGCGCTGGAAATGACGCAGCTTCGCGTCGTCGCCGCCGAGCGGCAGGGACGCGACGGCAAGCCCGATCCCGCCTCCTCCATTCTCAAGATCAAGGGCTCGGAGCTGCAGCAGGCGATCACCGAATTATTGCTGGAAGTCGTCGGCCCCTACGCAGTGCCCGCGCCGCGGCCGGGCGAGGATGCCGAGCGCTGGAATGAGCCGCCGGTCGGTCCCGACTGGGCCGAGACGATCGCGCCGAACTACTTCAACATGCGCAAGGTGTCAATCTATGGCGGCACCAACGAAATCCAGAAAAACATCATCGCCAAAGCGATCCTGGGCCTGTGATGGGGAATTCGGTCTATCGAGTCGTCATTCCGGGGCGCGGACGAAAGGCCGCGAACCCGGAATCCGTAACCCCGGTGCTGCGGAGTATGGATTCCGGGCCCGGCCCCTTCGGAGCCGTCCCGGAATGACGGAAGTGAACTGAGGCGGGGGAAGGCCGGGGCAAATGGACTTCGAGCTCAGTGACGAGCAGCGGCTGCTCAAGGACAGCGTCGAGCGCCTGCTCGCCGACAACTACGATTTCGAGGCGCGCCGGAAATACGCGCAGGAGCCGCACGGCTTCTCGTCGAAGCTCTGGCGGCAATATGCCGAGCTCGGCCTGCTGGCCCTGCCCTTCGCGGAGAAATACGGCGGCATCGACGGCGGCCCGGTCGACAGCATGATTGTCATGGAAGCGTTCGGGCGCGCGCTCGCGCTCGAGCCCTATCTGGCGACCGTGGTGCTGGCCGGCTCGCTGCTGCGGCTCGGCGGCAACGAACGGCAACGCGACCTGCTGCTACCGAAGATCGGCGGCGGCGAACTGCTGCTCGCCTTCGCCCATGCCGAACGGCAGGCGCGCTATAATCTTGCCGACGTCGCCACCACCGCCCGCCGGGACGGCGAGCATTACCTGCTCGACGGCGCCAAGACCCTCGTCCTGCACGGCGACAGCGCCGACCGCTTCATCGTCTCCGCGCGGCTCGCGAGCAAACAGACGGACATAGCGGGCCTGGGCCTTTTCCTGGTCGACGCCTCGGCGCAGGGACTTTCGCGCCAAGGCTACGCCACCATCGACGGCCAGCGCGCGGCGGAAGTGACGCTCGCCGGCGTTCGCGTGTCCGCGGCCGACGCCATCGGCGAGCCGGGCAATGCGTTTCCCCTCATCGAGCGGGTTGCCGATATCGCCATTGCCGCGCTGTGCGCTGAAGCCGTGGGCGCCATGGCCGCCATGCACGAATTGACCGTCGACTACCTCAAGGAGCGCAAGCAGTTCGGCGTGCCGCTCGGCAAGTTCCAGGTGCTTACCCACCGCGCCGCCGACATGCTGGTCACGCTGGAACAGGCGCGCAGCATGGCCATGCTGGCCGCCATGACCGCCGACGAAGAGAGTGCCGACGAGCGGCGCAGGGCGATCTCGGCCGCCAAGGTGCAGGTCGCCAATTCCGGCCGCAGCGTCGGTCAGCAGGCGATCCAGTTGCACGGCGGCATCGGCATGACCATGGAGTACAAGGTCGGGCACTATTTCAAGCGCGTCACCGTCATCGAAAAGCTGTTCGGCGACGCCGCCCATCATCTGAACATGCTCGCGCGGGCCGGCTGAGGCTGCCTGCGATAAAGAGGTCATCCATGCTGCCACCGCCCTCACCCCGTTCCGCCGAGCTTGCCAAGCGCATCACCGCTTTCCTCGAAGAGAACACCCTGCCGGCCGAACCGGTGTTCCAGCGGCAGATCGATGAAGGCGACCGCTGGGACGAACCGCCGGTGATGAGCGAGCTGAAGGCCAAGGCCAGGAAAGAGGGGCTTTGGAATCTGTTTCTGCCCAAGCGCCACGACCCCGACGCGCTCAGCAATCTGGAATATGCCCCGCTGTGCGAGATCATGGGCCGCTCGCCGATCGGCGCCGAGCCGTTCAACTGCTCAGCGCCCGATACCGGCAACATGGAGACGCTCATTCTTTACGGCAGCGACGAGCAGAAGAAGCGCTGGCTCGAGCCGCTGATGGCGGGTGAGATCCGCTCCTGCTTCGCCATGACCGAGCCGGCGGTCGCTTCCTCCGACGCCACCAATATCCGTGCCGAGATCAAACGCGACGGCGACGAGTACGTCATCAATGCGCGCAAATGGTGGACCTCGGGCGCGCTCGACAAGCGTTGCAAGATCGCGATCCTGATGGGACAGACCGACCCGTCGGCTGAGCCGTACAGGCGGCAATCGATGATCCTGGTGCCGCTCGACGCGCCCGGCGTGACGGTCGTGCGGCCGCTCACCGTGTTCGGCTATGACGACGCCCCGCACGGCCACGCGGAGACGATCTTCGAGAACGTTCGCGTGCCGGCGGGCAATATGCTGCTCGGCGAAGGCCGCGGCTTCGAGATTGCGCAGGGGCGGCTCGGACCCGGCCGCATTCATCACTGCATGCGCATGATCGGCTTGGCCGAGCGCGCGCTGGAGACGCTGTGCCAGCGCGCCATCTCGCGTAACGCCTTCGGAAAGCAGATCGCCGAGCACGGCGTGACGCGGCATTGGATCGCCGAATCGCGCATGGAGATCGACCAGGCGCGGCTGTTGACGCTGCACGCGGCGCGCATGATGGACGAGGTCGGCAACAAGGCGGCGCGCGCGGAGATCGCCATGATCAAGGTGGTGGCACCCAACGTCGCGCAGAAAGTGATCGACCGCGCCATCCAGGTTTGCGGCGGCGGCGGCGTCTCGCAGGACTTCCATCTCGCCTATGCCTATGCGCGCGCCCGCGCCATCCGGCTCGCCGATGGGCCCGACGAGGTCCACCGCGAGACCGTCGCCAAGATGGAATTGCGCAAATACGCGCCGTCGGGGCAGAACGCGCGTTAATTTAATTTCGTCATCCCGGGTCGCGAGCGAAGCGAGCGGGCCCGGAATCCAGGGTTNNNNACGAAAAGCCTCGTCGTATCGCCCTGGATTCCGGGCTCGCGGCCATTCGGCCGCGCCCCGGAATGACGGGGAGAAGTAAGCGACCTCTTCAGCATCACGCGATGGTGACGCCGCCATCGGCGACAATAATCTGTCCGGTAATGAAGCTCGCCGCCGGCGAGGCCAGGAAGGCGGCGATGCCGCCGATCTCGTCGGGCCTGCCGATGCGGCGCAGGGGCGTGTCGGCGTTGCGCTTGGTGAGCCGCTCTTCGTCCTCCCACAGCGCGCGCGCGAAATCGGTCTTTACCAGGCCGGGGGCGATGCAGTTGGCGCGCACGTTCTGCGGGCCCCATTCCACCGCCAGATTGCGCGCCAGCGCGAAATCGGCCGACTTGGAGATGCCGTAGGCGCCGAGCTTGTCGGTGCCGCGAAAGCCGGCAATCGATGACACGATAATGACTGAGCCGTCGCCGCGCGCGGCCATGTCGGGAATGGTCAGGTTGCACAGCCACAGATTGCTCTTGACGTTGGCCCCCATGATCTTGTCGAAGGCCTCGTCGGTCAGATCGCGCAACGGCCCGTAGACCGGGTTGACCGCGGCGTTGCAGACCAGGATGTCGATTTGGCCGTAGTGGCGCTTGCTCCGCTCGACCAGGTTTTCGACCTCATCTTTGCGCGAGACGTTGCAGGGCACGACATGGGCGTCACCACCCTGCGCGCGGATGTCTCTGGCGACCGCTTCGCAGGCGTCGGCCTTGCGGCTGGAGATGACCACCTTGGCGCCGAGGGCCGCCATCGCCTCTGCGATGGCGCGGCCAATGCCGCGGCTCGAGCCGGTGATGAGCGCGACCTTGCCGATCAAGGCGAACATTGCGACGGCACGATTACCCGGCACGAATTGCTCCTCCGGTCGCTTCGATGCGCACACGCAAGGTCATGCCGGCGAGGCTCACCACTCCGGCGACGCCGCAACCTTGGCGGCGAGTTCGGCCCGGTTCGAGCAGCCCTGCTTTCGCAGCGCGCTGTTGAGGTGGGTACGCACCGTCGCGAAGCCGATGCCGAGGATGCTTGCGATATCGCGATCGGTGCATC
>JARRNI010000011.1:0-18588 GCA_037385125.1 Pseudolabrys sp. | reverse complement strand
TCGCTCACCGCGATTCTTTTCGGGCCGAAAGCCTGACGCAGCACCGGCACGCAAGCGTCCGGTTTGGCGTCGCCGCACATGAAAACGTCGAGCGCGGCATAGCCGTGCTCGGGCCAGGAATGGATCGAGATGTGGCTCTCGGCCAGCACCGCCACGCCGGAAACCCCGCCGTTGGGCTCGAAATGATGCAGATGGATGTGCAGCAGCGTGGCCCCGGCGGCGTCGACGCAAGTGCGCAACGTCTCCTCGATATGATCGAGGTCGTCCAGCCGGCTGGCCTGATAGAGGTCCACGATGAGATGCGCGCCCGCGCAGCGCACGCCGTTGCGCATGACGAAATGATCGTCTTGCTTATCGAGGTTCGCCGGCGGCACCGTGACCGCAGTGTTTTCTTTTTGTTTTCGGGTGGTACCTGGAGTCCCCAAGCCCTTCCCCGATCGCAAGAGGGCGTTCTGGGACATGCCGCTCTCCCCAACCAGAGATGAAAGCCCGAGAGACCGGCATGCCGGCTCGCGGAAGTGTGGTCCCGCGTCACGCAAGCGTCACGCAGCGCGTCCCACATAGGGGCAACCTCCGGTCGGATCAAGAAGAATCTGTAAAGTCTGGCCGATTCCGGCCGTCCCGGCGGCGCCCGCCCATGCCGGCGGCCGGGGCGGCTGCCCGTCGCCCGCGCCTTTCTACATTCCGGCTAGCAATTCCCGAGGCCAGGGCATTGGGGGCACAGCAGCGCCGCGCTAGACTGCGCCACGGGGCACAAAGGCGCGTCGGGATCGCGCCCGACAATGACCGCGCTGAAGCAGCGTCCGACAGGGAGGAACGTTTCCATGAAGCTCTACATGCACCCGGTATCCATGACCTCGCGGCCGGTGCGGCTGTTCATCGCCGAAAACAACATCCCCGTGGAGGAAGAGGTCATCGACCTGATGACCGGCGCACACATGCAGCCGCCCTATTCCAACATCAATCCGAACTGCCTGGTGCCGATGCTGGAAGATGGCGACCTCAAGCTCACGGAGAGTTCGGCGATCCTGAAATATCTCGCCGACAAGGTCGACTCGCCGGCCTATCCGAAGGACCTGAAGCAGCGCGCCAAGGTCAACGAGATGATGGATTGGATCAACACCAATTTCTACCGTGAGTGGGGCTACAATCTCTGCTATCCGCAGCTCTTCCCGCACCTGAAGCGGCGCAGCGACGAGGCGCAGGCGGCGACGCTGGAATTCGGCGCGGAGTTCTCCAAGCGCTGGCTCAAGGTGCTCAATGACTATTGGCTCGGACCCAACAAGTCCTATCTATGCGGTGATCAGATCACCATCGCCGACTATTTCGGCGCCGGCATCGTCACGCTGGGCGAAGTCATCGGGGTTGATTTCTCGCCCTATCCCAACGTCCAGGCCTGGATCGCGCGCATGAAAAAGCTGCCGCACTGGGATGAGGTCAACGAGGTGTTCAACGGCCTGGTCGAGTCCGTGAAAGGGCAGCCTTTCGTGACGCTGAGCGCGTAAGGCCGCGGGCGGTTTCCGAACCCGGTCGAAGCAAGTGGAGCGGACGCAATGAGTTTCTTTCCCGGCAAAGACCCGAACGCGGGCGACGTTTATGCCTGCGAGGCGATCGAACAGGTGATCGTGCCGCGCACGGTCGACCTCGGCGACTTCGCCGTGCGCCGCGCGCTGCCCTCGGCGCGCACGCGCATGATCGGGCCGTTCATCTTCTTCGACCATTTCGGGCCGGCGGAATTCCGCGCCGGCAACGGGCTCGATGTGCGCCCGCACCCGCATATCGGGCTCGCCACCGTGACCTATCTGTTCGACGGCGAGATCATGCACCGCGACAGCCTCGGCACCGCGGCCGCCATCAAGCCGGGCGAAGTGAACTGGATGACGGCCGGCCGCGGCATCGTGCATTCGGAACGCACCGGCGCGAAGTTGCGCACGAGCGGCAGCCCGATTCACGGCTTGCAGATGTGGGTGGCGCTGCCGACGGCCAAGGAGGAGATGGAGGCGGGCTTCGCCCATCACCAGACCGCGGAATTTCCCATCGTGGCGGAGAACGGCAAAAGCGTGCACGTGGTGGTCGGCTCGCTCTACGGCGCGTCGTCGCCGGTGCCGGTGGTGCACGAGACCATGTTCGCCGACGCGCACCTGAAGGCAGGCTCCACGCTGCCGCTCGACGCCGATCACGAGGAGCGCGGCATCTATGTGATTGACGGCGTCATCGACATCGCCGGCGACAAGTTCGAGCCGGGTAAGCTCCTGGTGTTCAAGCCGGGCGACCGCGTGACCATCACGGCCGCGACCGACACCCATTTCGTCATCGTCGGCGGCGCGCCGATGGACGGCCCGCGCCACATCTGGTGGAATTTCGTCTCCTCGCGCAAGGAACGCATCGAGCAGGCCAAGGCGGAATGGAAGGCCGGCCATTTCGCCAAGGTGCCGGGCGACGAGATCGAGTTCATTCCGCTGCCGGAAAATTGAGCCACGGCTCTTAATCTCCGTTCGTCCCCGCGCAAGCGGGGATCCGACCTCTTTGTCGGTGGCCCTGGGTTCCCGCTTGCGCGGGAACGCACGGATGGGTGAACGCCCAGCCAATTACTTCTTTGGCAGGTCCAGCCGGATGTGCAGCTCCTTGAGGTGCCGCGGCGTCGCCTCCGAGGGCGCGCCCATCATCAGGTCCTCGGCGCGCTGGGTCATGGGGAACATCACCACCTCGCGCAGGTTCTCCTCGCCCGCCAGCAGCATGACGATGCGGTCGATGCCGGGCGCGATGCCGCCGTGCGGCGGCGCGCCGAGCGAGAGCGCGTGCAGCATGCCGCCGAACTTTGCCTCCAGCACGTCCTCGCCGTAGCCGGCGATGGCGAAGCCCTTCTTCATGATCTCGGGCCGATGGTTCCTGATGGCGCCGGAGGACAGCTCGACGCCGTTGCAGACGAGATCGTACTGGATCGCCTTGATCGACAAGAGCTTGTCGTGGTCGTTCGGATCTAGCGCTAGGAATTCGTCCACCGGCAAGTTAGGCATGGAGAACGGGTTATGGGAGAAGTCGATCTTCTTCTCCTCCTCGTTCCACTCATACATCGGAAAATCGACGATCCAGCAGAACTCGAACACGCCTTGCGCGATCAGCCCGAGCTCTTCTGCTACCTTGGTGCGCGCGGGGCCGGCGAACTTGACGAAATTCTTCGGATTGCCGGCGACGAAGAAACAGGCATCGCCGACGCCGAGGCCCAACTGGTCTGCGACCTGTTTGGTGCGCTCAGGGCCGATGTTCTTGGCAAGCGGCCCCGCCCCGCTCTCCTCGCCTTCACGCCAGAAGATGTAGCCGAGGCCGGGCTGGCCCTCGCCCTGCGCCCAGGAGTTCATCCTATCGCAAAAGGCGCGGTTGCCGCCGCCGGGCGCCGGGATCGCCCACACCGCGTTGCCTGCGGTCTCGAGGATGCGCGCGAAGATCTTGAAGCCGGAGCCGCGGAAGGCCTCGCTCACGTCGGCCATCTCGAGTGGATTGCGCAGGTCGGGCTTGTCGGTACCGTACTTCGCCATCGCCTCCCTGTAGGAGATGAGCGGGAATTTGGGCGTCACCGTCTTGCCGTCGGAGAACTCCTCGAACACGCCGCGGATCACCGGCTCGACCGCGTCGAACACGTCCTGTTGCGTGACGAAACTCATCTCCAGGTCGAGCTGGTAGAACTCACCGGGCGAGCGGTCGGCGCGCGCGTCCTCGTCGCGGAAGCAGGGCGCGATCTGGAAATAGCGGTCGAAGCCCGCCACCATGATGAGCTGCTTGAACTGCTGCGGCGCCTGCGGCAGCGCGTAGAACTTGCCGGGATGTAGGCGCGAAGGCACCAGATAGTCGCGTGCGCCCTCCGGCGACGACGCCGTGAGAATTGGCGTCTGGAATTCGAAGAAGCCCGCCTCCTTCATGCGCCGGCGGATCGAGTCGATGATGGCGCCGCGCAGCATGATGTTGGCGTGCAGCTTTTCGCGCCTGAGATCGAGGAAGCGGTACTTGAGCCGGATCTCTTCCGGATAATCCTGTTCGCCGAACACCGGCATGGGCAATTCGGCGGCCGCGCCCAGCACCTCGCTCTCGTCGATATAGACCTCGACCTGACCGGTCGGCAGCTCGGGGTTGTCGGTACCTTCCGGGCGCCGGCGCACCTTGCCGTCGATGCGCACCACCCACTCCGAGCGCAGCGTCTCGGCCAGCTTGAAGGCCGGGCTGTCCGGGTCGGCCACCACCTGCGTGATGCCGTAATGGTCGCGCAGGTCAATGAACAGCACCCCGCCGTGGTCGCGGATGCGGTGGCACCAACCGGAAAGGCGCACAACCTTGCCGATGTCGCCTTCGCGAAGCGCGCCGCAGCTGTGGGTACGATAGCGATGCATGGGGCCTTGCTGACGTTCCGGTGGCGGTTCAGGGCGGGGAAGCGGCGCGCGATTAGCCGTCGCAATGCGCGCTTCGGCGGGCAGGAAAGCGCATGGGGGGTCGGCTTTGTCAAGGCAAGGGGCGCATTCGGGCCCTATGCGGCTCGACAGCGCGGCGCCTGGCCTGCACATTAGCGCCCGGAGTCGCCATGCCCCCCAAAAGCAAGCCCCGCAAGAAGCCGGCCAAGCCCGTGACCACGGCCGAAATATCCACTGCCGAGGCGACGGTGGCCACCTTGCTCGCCCATGGGCTTGACACGGTCTATGCCCTGCCCGGTGTGCACAACGACCACCTGTTCGATGCTTTCCACCGCGCCGGCGAGGCTTTGCGGGTAGTCCATACCCGGCACGAGCAGGGCGCGGCCTATATGGCGCTGGGCGCGACACTGGCGACCGCAAAGCCGCAGGCCTATGCGGTGGTGCCGGGCCCGGGCCTCCTGAATTCCGGCGCCGCCCTGCTCACCGCCTACAGCATGAACGCGCCGGTGCTGGCTTTGATCGGGCAGATTCCGGCAGGAACAATCGGCCGCGGGCGCGGCGAGCTGCACGAGATTCGCGACCAGGCCGGTATCATCGCCCGGCTGGTCGATCATTCCGCCCGCATCGACGCGCCGGCGGAGGCCGCGGCCAAGACCGCCCGCGCCATCCGCGCTATGGCCCAGGGCCGGCCCGGACCGGCGGCGCTCGAATGCGCCATCGACGTCTGGGGCAAGCGCGCGCGCCTGCCGGTGGTCGCCCCGCCGGCGCCGCCGCGCGCCCCGCGCATCGACGAGGACGCCGTGCGCCGCGCCGCGAAGCTGTTGGCCAAAGCCAAGCGCGTGCTGATCGTGGTGGGCGGCGGCGCGCAAGGAGCTTCGCTGGAAGTCACGCTCCTTTCCAGCATGTTGCAGGCCCCCGTGCTCGGCTACCGGCGCGGCCGCGGCGTGCTCGATAGCCGCGATCCCCTCAGCGTCAGCTTGCCACTCGGCCGCGACCTGTGGGGCGAATCCGATGCTGTGCTCGGCATCGGCACCCGAATGGCCTACCCGCTGACCCATTGGGGCGTCGACCGCGACCTTTCGATCGTGCGCGTGGATGCCGACAAAGAAGAGCCGGCGCGCCTCAGCAAGCCCAAGGTCGCGCTGATAGGCGACGCGGCGCCGGTGCTGCGAAAGCTCATCGACGAGCTCGCCAAGGTCAGTCCGCGCCGCCCATCGCGCAAGGACGAGATGCAGCAGCGCCAGGCCCAATGGCGCGCGCTGCTCGAAGCCAAGATCACGCCGCAGCTCGCCTACCTCGATGCGATCCGCGCCGCGCTTCCCGAAGACGGCATCTATGTTGACGAGGTCACGCAGATCGGTTTCGCCGCCCGCCTGGCGCTGCCGGTCTACAAGCCGCACACGTTTCTGTCGCCCGGCTATCAGGACAATCTCGGCTGGGGCTACGCCACCGCGCTGGGGGTGCAGCATGCGCGGCCGGACGTACCGGTGCTGTCGATCAACGGCGACGGCGGCTTTCTCTACACCGGCAACGAGCTCGCCACCGCCATGCGCCACCGCATCCCGCTGGTGGCGGTGGTATTCAGGGACGACGCCTTCGGCAATGTGCGCCGCATCCAGGAGGAGCGCTTCGGCAACCGGCTGATCGCCAGCGATCTCAGCAATCCCGACTTCGTCAGATACGGAGAAAGCTTCGGCGCCCGCGGCCTGCGCGCACGCGACCCGCCCGAACTGCGCGAACGCTTGCGCGAAGCCTTCGCCGCCCGCGAGCCCGCGCTGATCGAGGTTCCGGTTGGGCCGATGCCGAGCCCTTGGGAATTCATCTTCATGCCGCCGGTGCGCGGGAATCGGAAATAAGGCGGTTGCCATGAGCAAGCCGGATCGGGTTAGGTCCCCCGCGACGATGCAGCCGATCACCACCACCGCGGAGCTCGAGCGGGCCTGCGCGCAGATGGTGCGCCATCCCTTCGTCACCGTCGATACCGAGTTCCTGCGCGAGACCACCTATTACCCCCTGCTCTGCGTCGCGCAGATGGCGAGCCCCGACGACGCGGTGGTGATCGACGCGCTGGCGGAGGGCATCGATCTCGCGTCCTTCTTCGCGCTGATGGCCGACGAGAAGGTGGTGAAGGTATTCCACGCCGCGCGCCAGGATGTCGAGATCGTCTGGAACATGGCGAAGACGATCCCGCATCCGGTGTTCGACACGCAAGTGGCCGCCATGGTCCTCGGCTACGGCGAATCGATCTCCTACGACCAGCTCGTGCAGCGGATTACCGGCGACACGCTCGACAAGTCGCACCGCTTCACCGACTGGACGCGGCGGCCGCTCTCCGACGCGCAGATCGCCTACGCGCTTTCCGACGTCACCCACCTGCGCCAGGTCTATGAGAAGCTCGCCGCCGATCTCGACAAACAGGGGCGCGCCAACTGGGTCGAGGCGGAGATGAACGTGCTCACCTCGCCGGACACCTACCGCGCCGATCCGGAACGCGCCTGGGAGCGCCTGAAGAGCCGCGTGCGCAAGCCGAAAGAGCTGGCCGTGCTGATCGAGATCGCCGCCTGGCGCGAGCGCGAGGCGCAGACCCGTGACGTGCCGCGCGCGCGCGTCTTGAAGGACGACGCCATCGGCGACATCGCGGTGCAGGCGCCGACTTCGATCGAGCGGCTCGGCCACTTGCGCTCGCTGCCCAACGGCTTCGAACGGTCGCGCTGGGGCGCCGAGATCGTCGAGACGGTCAAGCGCGGGCTGGCGCGCGATCCCGCCACCCTGCCCGAGCTCGACCGCTTCCGCCCGGCGCCCAAGGGCGCCGCCACCGTCGAGCTCATGAAGGTGCTGCTGCGCATGACCGCCGAGCGCCACGGCGTCGCCGCCAAGGTGATCGCCACCGTCGACGACCTCGACCGCATCGCCGCCGACGACCGCGCCAACGTGCCGGCGCTCAAGGGGTGGCGGCGCGAGCTGTTCGGCGAGAAGGCGCTTGGCCTCAAGCACGGCAAGCTGGCGCTGGCGGTCGAGCACGGCAAAGTGGTGACGGTGGAGCGCAGTTGAGCTGATGATCGGTTCGGTCCGCGGTCGCTGACAGTGGGCACTGCCGCCGGCATCGACAGAAGGCGCCGCCACCTTCAAACGCCGAAAGTTAGATTGTTTTCCTAGCGCGCAAACGCACCGGGCGGTTGGTCGAGCTGGTCTCGGCAACGGCGAACTTCGACACCAAGGCTCACGCGGCCTATCGGGCCTATTACCATGAACGCAACGAGTGGTTTGGCCGCGGTGTCCATCGGCCGACCCCGCTGATCGCGTTCGGCCAAGAATTCATAGAAGACGACGCATTCCTGCGCACCGAATTTTGCACGGATTGGTGCATGAACGTCGAAATCCTTCACCTCCTCGCGGCCACGTTCGATATCGGCGAGGGCGTCATCGGCGCGATCGGCATTCATCGGCCACGCCGGCAGGAGGCATTCGGACTAGAGGCGAAGCGAAAGCTCGTCGACCTCGCGCACACGTGCAGCGCGCGCTGCAGCTTCGTCAGCGCCTCAATCTTGCAGAGCGCGACCGTCACCTGTCGCTGCAACTGCTCGAAGACTTGGCCGTCGGCATCCTTATAGTCGATGCTCGCGGCGGCCTGATGTTTGCGAACTCGGTCGCCGAACAAGTGCTCAAGACGCAAGGGTGGGTCACGGCGAGCGGCGGCCGGCTCCGCCCGATCGACTCACGTTATGCGGCGCGTCTACATCGCGCCCTGCACGAGGCTGCGGACACGAGATTGGACCGCGGCTCCGGCGCAGGCGACATGATCATTCTCCACGCGCGATCGGGAGAGCCGTTGACCCTGTATGTTGCCCCCTTCCGCCTACCGTAGGCCGATATCAGCGAAGGCCAGCCGGCGGCCATGGTCATCCTATTCAAGGCAGCCACGCCGATCTCGGTCTCGAAGCAACTCCTCGCCGAAACCTACGATCTGACGCCGGCGGAGGCCGCTCTCATGGCCGCCCTGCTCGCGGGGCGGTCGCTAGCGGAATACGCCGAAACGGCCGAGATCAGCCCCAACACCGCCAAGACCCATCTGCGCCATATCTTCTTTGAGAAAACCGGACACCGCCGTCAGATCGACCTAGTGCGGGCAATCCTGGCAAACCGCATCTTCGCGGCCGCGCAGCGGGCTCGTTCGCAGCGCTTGCTCGGAGGCACGACAAAGCGGTGACGGTGGAGAAGGATTGCTTTTTTTCGCGCCGGTCATGTCCGCTTCGCCCTATGATTTATCTTGTTGTGCGTGCCGATCGGTTTCCTCCTTGCCCGAAAGCTGGGTCAGGCTGGCGAACAGCACGGCGAGTATGCCGGTCAGGAAAATGCCATCGAACGTGCCCGCGCCGCCGATTGAAGCGACCGGCGCGCCCAGGCCCTGCACCTTGTCAAGATTGAGCAGGTCGGCGCCGATCAGCGTGCCCAAGCAGCCGCCGATATAGGCGAGCGGCGCCGCCCGCCGCGGCGACAGCACCAGCGCCACGATCGCCGTGCTCAGCGCGGGCACGAACACCGGCTCGGCGATGCCGACGCCGGGGATCGGCTGTGCCACGAAATAGCAGACCATGGCGACGCCGGCGATCGCAGCCGGGCCGCGCAGCCACAGCTGGTTCTTCGCCAGCAGATAGAACGACATCAGTGCCGGGATGACGGCTCCGCCGATGTTCACCGCGATGACGGTCCCCGGCCAGGTGATCACCACCGGCGCCACGTATTGCATGCCGAAGAAGCTGAATTCGCGTCCCGCCACCACCTGCCGCCCGGCCAACTCGGCGACCGG
Source organism: Pseudolabrys sp. (assembly GCA_037385125.1). Lineage (GTDB taxonomy): Bacteria > Pseudomonadota > Alphaproteobacteria > Rhizobiales > Xanthobacteraceae > Pseudolabrys. The sequence continues at coordinate 9,381 of JARRNI010000011.1, read as the reverse complement.
GATGTTGTAATAGCTGCCGATCAGCGAAGCGACCAGCAGCACGATCGCCGTCGTCGAGCTGACGCCGAGGCGCATATAGGCATAACGAAGCGCGCCGAACTGCAGCAGCAGCAGGACGACGAAGAAAATGCCGACCAGAATCGAGAACGAGAACGGCGACAGCGGCAGGTAATGGAGCAGGCCCTGGGGCATGGCGGGCAACCGGTTAGGCCTGGCTGCTCACGGACGCGCCGCGCCCAGGGCGCGCAGCGCGTAACGGCCCGCCTGCCAGAGCCCTTCGAACACAGCCATCGCGACGACGAGCGCCAAAACCGACAGCAGAAAGCCGGTAGCAAACCGAAAAACCGGCGTGCCGCGGCTGAGCCAGAACAAAAGGAGCGAGGCTATGATCAGCAGCGCCCAACCAATCAGGGCGGAATATCTGGTGCGCAATAACTGCATACGACATGCTCTCGCCGCTCGATGATACGCCCTGCCGCGCGCTCGTCAAAGCGATCCCACGACAGTGCTGTGACTCAACACCTTTGCCGAAGCCGGGTTTCGCCGGTGACCCCGGGACGGCTCGCACCACATCAAGCCGCTCGACACGGATGATCGCTTAAAATGCGGTATCTCGTGATCGGCGCACAAGAAAGCGCCCAAGACCTTGCAAAGAATTAACCTTCCCGACAGGAAGCCGTAAGGCGCGTCGGCGCAATTTGGCGCCATTGGAGTCGCGGCAAAGCGAGGCCGTCTCGGGTGACCAAGAAAAACACTAACTCGCTGACATTGCTATCGGAAAGTCACCGTCATGAGCCTGGCATTTGAAATTCGAGACGTAACTCCCATTCCCGCCGCCAGAACCCGCCGTCCGCCGGCGCCGCAACAACCGGCCGAGACGATCGAATTCGGCGCTTTTCTGTGCCGCTGTCCCTGCACGCAGGAGCAAATCGCCAGCGGGATCGAAATGGATCATCTCACCTTTCGCAAAATCGGAAAATTGCAGGTGCGGGTACACTGCCGCTCCTGCCACACCACCCATCTGATCAGAGTGGCCAGCGGCGCTTTGGCCGCGAGCGCTTAAACCTCAATCGCCGCTTCGCGCCCGACCAACCGTCCGAGCGAGCGCAGGCGGTTCGACAGCCGCTCATGCGCCAGCCTGGAAAGCCGCCCGGGCAGCTTCAACACCAGCTTGCCGCGCCTGACCTGCAGCGGCGTCTTCGGCAGCACGCCGCTCTGCCCGGCGGTGAGGATGTAGGCTACCCGCATGGCGGCGCCCAGCACGCGCGCGTGGTCGAGCATGCGCGTGGTGGCCAGCTCGCGCAGGCGCGGCGACAGCTCCTCCTCGCTCAGGCCCGCATGGCGGAAATAGATCGCGAGCGCGAGATAGGCGCGACCGGCATGATCAACCGCGATGAAGGCGCCGTTGGCGACGATGTTCATCGATTGCTCGCCGCGATAGTCCGGATGCGCGCGCCAGCCGATGTCGCCGAGCAGGCAGGCGGCGTGGCGCAGCCTCCGCTCCTCGGCAGTCTCCTCGATTCCGGTGGAGGCCATGAAGCGGTCAGTCCAGGCGATCAGTTCCTCTCCGTGACGGGGCGAGCGCGAGCGCAGCACGTTGAGGTCGCCGGCGGCGCAGATCAGCGGATCGTAGGCGCGCTCGTTCTGCTTGAGCAGCCAATAGAGCAGACCCTCGCGCACACCGAGCACGGAGATCACCACCTCTTTCGGCTTGATGGTGCGCACCAGGTTCTCCATCACCAGCGCGGCATAGGCGAGCAGCGGCCGGCGGGCGGCGGGCACAACCTCGATCTTGGACAGCGTCTCGGTGTCGACTCGGTGCACCAGCCGCGCGAATTCCTGCGCCTCGCGCGCGGCGATGCGGTAGTTGTGCATGACGTGGAACGGATAGCCGGTCTGCCACATGTGCAGCCGCGCCAGCGCGCGCCAGGTGCCGCCGACGGCGTAGAAAGTGCGCCCCTCCCCCTCGGCCAGCATGTCAAGCTCATCGAAGATCTGCTCGACGATCTTCTCCGCCTTCTTGATCGACTTGCCCGCGATGTCGCGCAGCGCGAGGCCGCCGAGCGGCAGCGTGAGGCCCGAGCGCACGCGCGTGCCGTGCACGTCGACCAGCTCGAGCGAGCCGCCGCCCAGGTCGCCGACGATGCCGTCCGGCATGTGCATACCGGAGACGATGCCGAGCGCGGTCAAATTGGCCTCGCGCTTGCCCGAAAGAACGGCGATCTCGGTGCGGCAGATGCGCTCGGCTTCGCGGATGAAGGCGCGGCCGTTCTTGGCGTCGCGGCAGGCGGCGGTGGCGATCGCCCAGATGCGGCGCACATGCAAAATGTCGCAGAGGGCGCGGAAGCGCCTGAGTGCATCGAGCGCGGTGTCGATCGCCTCTTGTGCCAGAAGCCCGGTGGTCTGCACCTCGCGGCCGAGGCCGGCCAGGACCTTCTCGTTGAAGATGGGGGTCGGCGCCCGGGTCAGCGCCTCGTAGATGACGAGACGCACCGAGTTCGAGCCGATATCGATGACGCCAATGGGCGGCCCGTGCTCGAGCCGGCCTTTGGGGTAATGGGTCGTGGCGGTCGTCTTGCGGGTCGTCCTGGCGCTCTTTGTGCTCTTGGCGGTCTTCGCGCTCTTGGCGGGCGACGAGCGCTTACGCGCCTTCGGCGAGGCGGCGTATAAGGCTACGGGGCGACGATTCCTTGAGCGATTTGCCACGGCCCGACAGGCTCGGGTTTGTCATGAAGTACTTGTGGGCGTTGAACGGTTCCTCGCCCGGCCCGGCCTTTATGCGCGTCGATGTGCCGTCCGGCAAGACCTCCCAACTTTGCTCGTTATCCTTGAAGTTTGCCACCATGATCTGGCCGAGGATCTGCTCGTGCACGGTCGGGTTGAGAATCGGGCATAGCGCCTCGACCCGGCGGTCGAGGTTGCGCGGCATCATGTCGGCCGACGAGATGTAGGCCGCCGCCTTGGGATGCGGCAGCCGATGCCCGGCGCCGAAGCAATAGATGCGGCCGTGCTCGAGGAAGCGGCCGACGATGGATTTCACGCGGATGTTCTCCGACAGGCCGGGCAGGCCCGGTCGCAGGCAGCAGATGCCGCGCACCACCAGGTCGACCTCGACGCCGGCACAGGAGGCGTCGTAGAGCGCGTCGATGATGCCGGGATCGACCAGCGCGTTCATTTTCATCCAGATCGCGGCCGGCTTGCCGGCCTTGGCGTTGGCGATCTCCTTGCCGATGTGCTCCATGATACGGCTGCGCAGATTGATCGGTGAGATCGCCATGCGCTCGAGCGCGTCCGGCTCGGCATAGCCGGTGATGTAGTTGAAGATGCGCGCCACGTCCCGTCCGATCACAGCGTCGGCGGTGAAGAACGACAGATCGGTGTAGATACGCGCGGTCACCGGGTGATAGTTGCCGGTGCCGACATGGACGTAAGTGGCGAGCGCCCCGTCCTCACGCCGTACCAGCAGCGACAGCTTGGCGTGGGTCTTCAGCTCGATGAAGCCGTAGACCACCTGCGCGCCGGCGCGCTCGAGATCGCGCGCCCAGCGGATATTGGCCTCCTCGTCGAAGCGCGCCTTAAGCTCAACCAGCGCGGTGACCGACTTGCCGGCTTCCGCCGCCTCCACCAGCGCCTTGACGATCGGGGATTCGGCCGAGGTACGGTAGAGCGTCTGCTTGATCGCCACCACGTTGGGGTCGCGCGCCGCCTGCTGCAGGAACTGCACCACCACGTCGAAGGACTCATAGGGGTGATGCACCACTAGGTCCTTCTGCCGGATGGCGGCGAAGGCATCGCCGCCGTGGTCGCGGATGCGCTCGGGATAGCGCGGATTGTAGGGCACGAATTCGAGGTCGGGCCGGTCGAGCCTGGTGAGCTGGGCGAGATCGTTGAGCGCCAGCACGCCGTCGACCAGAAACACCTCGTCGTCGGCCACCGCGAGCGCGCGCTGCACGAAGCTGCGCAACTCCGCCGGCATCTTGGCTTCCAGCTCGAGCCGGATCACCGAGCCGCGCCGGCGTTGCTTGAGCGCGGTCTCGAACAGCCGCACCAGGTCTTCGGCCTCTTCCTCGATTTCCACCTCGGAGTCGCGGATGGCGCGGAAGCCGCCCTGCCCCGTGACGGTGTAGCCGGGAAACAGCCGGCCGATGAACAGGACGGTGGCCTCCTCCAGCGAGATCAGGCGGATATCGTCGCCGCGGCTCGGCAGCTTGATGAAGCGCTCGACCTTCTGCGGCATGCGGATGAGCGCGTTCATCGCCTTGCCGTCCTTACCGCGCGCAAGCTGCAGCGCCAGCGAGAGGCCGAGATTGGGAATGAAGGGAAACGGATGCGCCGGATCGATCGCCAGCGGCGTGAGCAGCGGAAACACGCGGGCGAGGAAATACTCCTCCAGCCAGGCGCGCTCGGTCTTCTTGAGCTGCTCGCCGTCAACCAAGGTGACGCCGACGGCGGCGAGCTCGGGCCTGAGCTCGATCCAGCGCTGCTGCTGGTCATGGGCGAGCTGGGCCACCGCCTCGCCGATGCGCACGAGTTGCTCGTTGGGGGTCAGCCCGTCCGGGCTGCGCGTCATGATGCCCTGACGCACCTGACCTTTGAGGCCGGCGACACGCACCATGAAGAATTCGTCGAGATTGTTGGCGGAGATCGACAGGAAGCGCACCCGCTCGAGCAACGGATGGTGCTCGTTGGCCGCTTCCTCCAGCACCCGGCGATTGAACTGCAGCCAGGAGAGCTCACGGTTGATGAAGCGTTGCGGGCTGGCGCGCAGGGTCTGATCCGGACTTGCGGACGCGGGTGCGGAGACCTCCTCCCGCTCCTCTTGCGGGATGATTTCCTCAACCGGGGCAACGGCTTGTCTGCGATCTGCCATGTCAAAAAGACCCAAAAGGTCAAGTGCCTAGCCGACGAAAATGGCGCCTGGATGACAGTTCGCGCCGGAACGGGGCGCTGCGTCAAGCGCGATCGGGCAAGGCTAGCAAAGCCCGCTTAAGATTCAGCGAAACAGCTCGGCGGCAAGCGCCCGCGTCACCGGCCGGTGTCGGCGCATGGCCTCCTCGTCGAGCCGCTCGACCACGACCCGCGCGGCGGTGAAGGAGCGCTCGATGCGGTTGACCAGATAGTTCACCAGCGGCTCGTCCACCCTGAGCTGGCGGTCGGCGGCGAGCTTGACGATGAGCGAGCGCAGCAGAGCGTCGTTTGGCGCCTCAAGCGTCACTACCGGTATTGCGCGCAGCCGCGAGCCGAGATCGCGGATGCTCACCGCGAAACCCGCCGGCTGGGCGCGCGCGGTGATCAGCACGAAGCTGCGCTCCTCGCGCGCGAGATTGAGCAGATGGAACAGCGCGCGCTCGTCCAGTCCGTCCGCCCCGAGGTCTTCCAGCACCAGCGCACCGGTGGCGAGCGCGGCGGGCACATCGCTGTCGCCGAGCAGCTTGGCGGCAAGCACCCGGGCACCGGCCGCCTCCGCCCAGATCGAAGCGAGGTGGCTCTTGCCGGCGCCCTCCGGCCCGGCCAGCGCCATGACCGGCGCCGGCCAGTCGGGCCAGCGCTCGATCAGCGCCAAGGCGGCCGCGTTCGACGGCCCGGCCAGGAAATCCTCGCGCGCGAAGCTCGTCGCGTGGTCGAGCGCGAGCACGAGCTGGCGCGGCGCGGCCGAAGTCCCCATACCGCTCAACCCACCTCCCCGCCAGTATAGATCGAGCTTTCCAGATAGCGGCGCAGCGCAAAGCGCACCAGAACACCGATGGTCGCGGCCAACGGCACCGCCACCAGCAGGCCGACGAAGCCGAACAGATAGCCGAAGGCGAGCAGCGCGAAGATCACCCAGACCGGATGCAGGCCGACGCTTTCGCCCACCAGCTTGGGCGACAGCACGTTGCCTTCGAGGAACTGGCCAACCAGGAAGATGCCGAGCACGATGATGATCGAGGTGTAGTGCGGCCAGAACTGCGCCACCGCCACGCCCACCGACAGCACCAGGCCGGTCATCGAGCCGACATAGGGGATGAAGGTGACGAGCCCGGAAATCAGCCCGATGAGCAGGCCGAAATTGAGGCCGGAGAGGGTGAGCGCTATCGCGTAGAACGAGCCCAGCACCAGGCAGACCGCGGCCTGCCCGCGCACATAGCCGGAGATGGTGTTGTCGATCTCGCGCGCCAGCGCGTGCACGGTCTCGCGCTGGTTCAGCGGAATCCAGCTGTCGACCGCCCGCAGCATGCGGTGCCAGTCGTAGATCAGGTAGAACGCCACCACCGGCGTCACCACGATCAGCGAGAACAGCGACACCAGCGCCCGGCCGCCCGACCATAGCGACTGCAGGAAGGCGGTGATCCAGCCCATGCCCTGGCTGACGAGACCGCCGAGCGATTTCTCCGGATTGAAGCCGGCGCCGAGCAGTTTCTGCATCCAAGGCCAGTCCTGACTGGTGATCATGGCCTGCAGCTTGGTGACGTAGCCCGGAATGGAGTCGATGAAGGAGGCGAGCTGGCCGGCGACGAGCGGCGCCACCAGCAGGATGATGGCGATGAAGGCCAGCACCGTGACGCCGATGATCAACAACGCCGCAATCATGCGGTTGAGGCCGAGCTTCGCCAGCCGGTCGGTGAGCGGATTGAGCAGATAGGCGATGGCGAGGCCGGCCACGAAGGGCAGCAGAATGCCGCTCAACAGCCACAGCAGCAGGATGAAAACGGCGAGCGCCGCCAGCCAAAAGAGGACGTGGCGCTGCAACAGCTGGCCGCCGCCTTCCGGCGCGGATGGGCGCACATCCTGTTCGGCGCGCGGGGTCACTGTCTGGTCGCCGCGGTGTTCATGTGGCGTACCCATTCGGCGACATAGGCGGCGACCGAGAGCAGGGTCAAGACCGCCACCAGACCCATCAACACCCGCGTGAGGCCGCCGGCCTCGATGCCGAAGCCGAGCGAGCCGAGCACCACGCAGGCAAAGGCGATCTGCGCCACGGTGTTAAGCTTGGAGACCAGCAGCGGCTTCACCTTCACCGGGCTGCCCACCAGCCAGGACAGCACGACGGCGCCGACGATCATGATATCGCGAGACACGACCAGGATCACCAGCCAGCGCGGGATCACGCCGTTGATGCCGAGGGTGACGTAGATCGAGACGATCAGCGCCTTGTCGGCCAGGGGGTCGAGATAGGCGCCCAGCACCGTGCGCATGCCGAAGCGCTTGGCGAGATAGCCGTCGACACCGTCGCTGACGCCGGCCGCCAGGAACAGCACGAAGGCGGCCAGCATGGCGTTCGACGAAATCGCCCAGACCACGACCGGCACGAGGATGATGCGTCCGAGGGTAATGAGGTTCGGAATACTCAAGGAGCTGACCCGGCCAGGCGGCGCGCTCCCCGCCCGTCCGGCGGGCCGAGCGCCTATTCCATCGGCAGAGTATAACGGCGCCTCGACCATTGCGCGACTTGCGTTTTTTACGTACGACCCCGGCGAAAACAGGGGCCATCATGGCAGAAAAGGCGCGCGGGCTCACTTACGCGCAGGCGGGCGTGGATATCGACGCCGGCAACCGGATGGTGGAACTGATCAAGCCGCTGGTGAAAGCCACGGCGCGGGCCGGCGCGGACAGCGAAATCGGCGGCTTCGGCGGCCTGTTCGACCTCAAGCGGGCGGGCTTCGCCGACGCGGTGCTGGTGGCCGCCACCGATGGCGTCGGCACTAAGGTCAAGATCGCCATCGAGACCGGCCGCCACGACACCATCGGCATCGACCTGGTGGCTATGAGCGTCAATGACCTGGTGGTGCAAGGGGCTGAGCCCCTGTTCTTCCTCGACTACTACGCCTGCGGCCGGCTGGAGCCGGAGATCGGCGCGGCCATCGTCGCCGGTATTTCGCTCGGATGCCGGCAGGCCGGCTGCGCGCTGATCGGCGGCGAGACCGCCGAAATGCCCGGCCTCTACCGCGGCGACGACTACGACCTCGCCGGCTTCGCGGTCGGTGCCGCCGAGCGCGGCAGCCTGTTGCCGCGCGGCGACATCGCGGAGGGCGACGTCGTCATCGGGCTCGCCTCCTCCGGCGTGCATTCCAACGGCTACTCTCTGGTGCGAAAAGTGGTCGAGCAGAGCGGCGTGACCTGGGACGAGCCGGCGCCCTTCACGGCCGAGGGCACGCTGGGCGACGCCATTCTCGCCCCCACGCGCATCTATGTAAAAGCCTGTCTCGCGGTCATCCGCGCGACCAAGGCGGTGAAGGGCCTTGCCCACATCACCGGCGGCGGCTTCCCCGACAACATCCCGCGCGTGCTGCCGAAGGGCCTGGGCGTCCGCATCGATCTCAACGCCGTGCCGGTGTCCCCGGTGTTCAAGTGGCTGGCGGGCGAAGGCGGCATCGCCGAGGCCGAAATGCTGCGCACCTTCAATTGCGGGGTCGGCATGGCCGTCATCACCGCGGCCGGGGACGCCGATACCGTGCTGCAGGCCTTCGGCCAGGAAGGCGAGCAGGCGACGGTGATCGGCCAGGTGGTGCGCGCGGGCGAGCAAGAGCGCGTCGTCTATGACGACCAACTGGACCTGAACTGGCGATGAGCCGCAAGCGCGTCACCGTGCTGATTTCCGGCCGCGGCTCCAACATGGCGGCACTAATCGAGGCCGCCAAGGCGGACGACTACCCGGCCGAGATCGCTCTGGTGGTCTCCAACAAACCAAACGCCGGCGGCCTGCAAACGGCGCGCGCAGCCGGCATCGCCGTCGAAGTGGTCGACCACACGGCCTTCGGCAAGGACCGCCCCGGTTTCGAGCGCGCGCTGCAGGCGCTGTTGGAGCAGCATAAAATCGAGCTCATCTGCCTGGCCGGCTTCATGCGGATCTTGACGCCCTGGTTGGTCGGTCGCTGGCAGGAGCGCATGCTCAATATCCACCCTGCCCTGCTGCCGGCCTTCAAGGGGCTGGATACCCACAAGCGCGCGCTGGAAGCCGGCGTGAAAATCCACGGCGCCAGCGTGCATTTCGTGGTGCCCGAGATGGATTCCGGGCCGATCGTGGCGCAGGGCGCGGTGGCCGTGCACGACGACGACGACGAGGCGTCGCTCAGCCGACGCGTGCTCGCGGTCGAGCACCGGATTTATCCGTTGGCCCTCAAACTGTTGGCCGCGGGCCGCCTGCGCGTCGAAAACGGCCGCTGCCGCGTCGCGGGCGCCGTCCCACCCGATCTCGCGCTGGTGGTGCCTGGCGACTGACCGCACGCGGCGACTGTTTCGCAGCGCACAAAGCGTCGCCCGCAACCCTCCACAGTCACGCGGCAATGAATTTCGGCGGGGCGCCGCGTGTTATAGATTCGCCGGCGCATTTGCGCACAGCATTGCCCAAGACAAGCCGGGGCGACAACGCAAGGGGAGAGACCATGTCGACAATGGCTCACG
>JARRNI010000010.1:2167-20856 GCA_037385125.1 Pseudolabrys sp. | reverse complement strand
CTGTCCATCGAAATCGGCGACCGCGTCCTGGTGAGCGGCCCATCCGGCGCCGGCAAGTCCACGCTGTTCCGGGCGCTGGCCGGCGTTTGGCCATTCGGCGAGGGCACGATCCAGCTGCCGAAGGACGCGCGGGTGATGATCCTGCCGCAGCGGCCCTACTTCCCGATCGGTCCGCTCGCCGAAGCCGTCGCCTATCCGGCCGAGGCCGGCAGCTACGATGTCGCGGAAACCGCCGAGCTTGTGGCCGCCGTCGGCCTGCCGGGTCTGGCCGCCCGCATCGAGGAGGAGGCACATTGGAACCGGATGCTATCGCTCGGCGAGCAGCAGCGGCTCGGCATTGCCCGCGCGATTTTGCATGCGCCGGATTATCTGTTTCTCGACGAGGCCACCGCCTCGCTCGACGAGCCGGCCGAGGCCATGCTCTACCATCTGCTGGAGCGGCGGCTCGACCGGGCGACCATCGTCTCGATCGGTCACCGATCCACCCTTGCCGCCTTCCACCGGCGGCGGCTGGCGCTCGCGCGCGAAGGCAATCATTACGCCCTGCGGGAGGACCGGCTCGCGCCGGCCGAGTAGAGGGCGGCCTGCATTTCCGCGGCCTCGGGCGGCGGAGAGAGAAGCAGCTAAGACAAGCAAGCAAGAGAAGTAGCGGCAGCCCCATCAGGAGCCGCCGCCAAGGGCAGGTTCAGAGGTCGCTTAGTTGTGGCCGACCGGCACGGAGGTATCGAACTTTAGCGTCGCAACAAACCTGTCGTCACACCAGGCATTCGAACCATTCGGGATGCCAACGAGCAAAAAGCTGGCACAGTCCGTAGTGCTCTGGTCGGTGCCGTGATAGCGCAAATCGAGCGTCAAGCTCTTGTAGGCGAACGAGATGCCGGCGTTCCAGTACGTGTAGCTCGGATTGACCGGCGCTATGCCATCGAACACCGCTGTCGTGAGAAAGCCGCTGTCGGCGATATCCCAGTAGCCCAGTTCGCCAGAGATTTGCGTGGTAATTTCTCCCCACTTCGGAAACGTGTAGGATGCGAGGCCCGAGAAATAGACCGCCTCGGGCTTACCGAATCCCCCCGGGATAGCGCCTGCCGCGGCAAGATTGTTGAACGCCCTGCTGTAGTGCAGCAGGTCGGGCGTATAGAAGACAGTGCCGCCAATAGAGAATCCGTTGCCGAAGTCGTAACCTACCTTGCCGTAGACCTCGTAGAAATCGCTGCTGTTGGTGACGCCGTTCCAGTTCTCGCTCGGGTAGTAGTAGTAGATCATTCCGAGATCAAGCTGGAGCGGACCCCACGAATTGCGCCAGCCACCAGAAAAGTCGATTTCCGCGTCGGGATCTGTGAAACCAAATGCGGTAGGCCAGCTGATGGCCCAGCCCGCGATGCCCACATAGAACGTGCCGATTGGCGTCGTCAGGTCTGGCTCGAAATATGCGCCCCCCGACGGCCCCCTATCCGACTGCGAGATGCCGCGGAAAAGATAATCGCTGCTGATCGAGCCGCCGACGGCGACGTCCAGCTTGTACAGCGGCGGGGGCGGGGGCGGCGGTGCCCCCTTGACCGCCATATCCGCTGCGAGCGCCGGCACCGCACTGGCCCCAACCGCAAGCGCCGCGACAACTGACAAAACAACTTTTTTCATTGACCCTGCCCCTTTTTCCGTTCGATCGACTGAAAGCCGATCCTGAAGAACGCGTCGCCCTTGCGTACTGAAACCTCGAAAATCCCCGGCTGCGATCGACCCGTACGCAACAGGACGCGCATTACGGAAAGTTTCAGCCCGGGTTCCTTGCTCGGGCAAGGCGAAAACTTGAGCAATTGCTGCCTTGTTAGGCAGATTGGCGGTCTGACGCGAAAAGCGCGTGCGACTGTTGCAACAGCGTCACAATTTTCGCGCTCTGAGTGGCATCCAGTTGGTGAATGGAGAAAGCTTCAGCATCGGACCAGGGCGTTTTCCACAAACGCGTCCATCCTGGCTGGGCAGTTTGCGTGCAAACGAATGGAACCGCCCGCCGGGACCGCGGCGGGCGATCGACGTGGATCGACATGGAACGCCTCTGAAACTAGGCCGCCGCCTTCTTGCGGTTGGCAGCAAGCATCTCGTCGACCAAGGCGACGGTGGCATCCACCACCGGGTGGCGCATGCCCTTCTGGCGGGCGATGAGCTGCACCAGCTTGTCGCAGCGCTCGATATTGGGCGCGCCGTTATAGAGTGCGCGTGCGGCGGAGGCCGGCCGCGTCAGGCTCTCGGCGGCGGCGGCATATTTCTCGAACGGCACCAGGTCGGACGGCTTGGCGCCCAGCTTGACGCAGAGGTCGAACACGAAATTGTAGACCGAACGCGACTCCTCGAGATTGTCATGCACGGCCTCCTTGGCGGTGCGCATGCCCTCCTTCGTGATGCAGCGGTAATTGCCGGCCAAGAGCATGGCCCATTTGGCGAGCGGCACGAAGATGGAATCGTGCACCCTCAGCTTCACCGGCAGTTCGATCTTGCCGCCGTCACCCGGATTGAAGCGCACGGCGTCGATGTCCTTTTCCAGGTCGCGCAGGATGGCGGTGTTCTCGCCGTCGTCGAAACGCGCGACTTTAAAATTGGTCGGCAGCGTGACTAGGAGTTCGTTGGCCTTGCCTTCCGGCGGACGGATGGCCTGCGGATCGGGGCTGCACAGGGTGATGAGGCCGGGATCGAAATTGTCCCACACGGCCGGCTCGGTGAAGGCATCTTTTAGCGCCTCGTAATCGAGGCCAGGAATGCGCTTCACATAAGGCAGCGGCGGCATGTTCATGATCGACATGCACGGCACCTTCGACGTCGCCACCGCGTCGAGCAGTTCGCGCACGCCGGACGGGCGGTATTGCGGCTCCTGCATGGCGAGTCCGACCAAGTCGTAGTCTTTCGGGCTCACGCCCGCAGTGCCGCCGGCCGTCACCTTACCGGGCAACTTGCGCGAATCGATCTCGACCAGACCCTCGTGGCCTCTGACCGGCAGGCGCACGCGGAAGCCTTCGGCGTTGATCAGATCCGCCTCCGCCGGCAGGCAGACGAGGTGAACCGAATGGCCGCCGAATAGGATCTTGGAGGCCAGCAGCGAGCCGTAGGATGCGCCCATGATCAGGATTTTGTATGCCGCCATAGCCGATCACTCCTTGCGATGCGGTTGGGTATTTTTCGCGCTGTGGGAATTCGGGAGAGCTCCGGCATCGGCCCTCACTCTCGCGCGGCGCCCGCTATACGCCCATGCATCCCGTGATGCAAATGGGCAACCGCGCCTTTTCATATTCAAATACTTGATTGCGTTTCGGAATTCGGCATGCGCATCGCGTGCGCACGATATGCGCGGGGGCCGTGCGCGTCGCATCGATCGACGCCATGTCTGCGGCCACGATGTGGGCGCGCCGCCAAATATCGAGTATATTGTGTCGAGGGGCAGCGGATTTTGGCAGGAAATGAGTTCGAGGCGGGCATGCCTCGAACCAGAGTCATCAACAGACCAGCGCGCTGCAGCCGGCCTTCGTATACGCAGACTTCGACAGCACCTTTATGCAGGATCTTGGCACGAAGGTCGGGCTCGGTTCGCCAACCTTGAATAAGGTGATCGGATGAAAGGGCACACCGTAAGGGTCAATCCGGTTTATCATTTCTTCATGATGGACACGCGCATGGCGTGGTTGTGGCTCATCGTGCGGGTCTATGTCGGCTGGGAATGGATCTCGGCCAGTTGGGAGAAGCTGCACAGCCCGGCCTGGGTCGGCGCGAAAGCCGGCGTGGCGCTCACAGGCTTCGTGCATGGCGCTCTCGCCAAGACGACGGGCGCGCATCCGGACGTTCAGTCGTGGTACGCCGCCTTCTTGCAGAGCACGGTTCTGCCACACGCAGCCGCGTGGTCGTACCTGGTCGCGTGGGGCGAGTTGCTGGTGGGTATAGCGCTGATTGCCGGGTTCCTGGTCGGCATATCCACGCTGTTCGGGATGCTCATGAACTTCGACTACCTGCTCGCAGGCTCGGTCTCCATCAACCCGATGATGTTCATGCTCGGCATCTGGCTCGTTCTCGCGTGGCGGATCTCCGGATATTGGGGGCTGGACTATTATGTGCTGCCGGTTCTCCGGCGGCACCTCCACGCAGAACCCGATGCACTCGATGTCGCGGCACCCGCGACACGGTAAAATGCTGCTCCCGGGATTCGCCAAGGCTCAACCCAGGCTACGTGCTGCTTCGATGCCGCCGCATTGAGGCGCTAAACAGGAATGTCGTAACCACTGCATCAATCGACGTAATGTCTGCCGCGACGATGCACGGGCGCAATTGAAAGGAGCCATCCCATGACCGATACCGCAATCGACTGGGCCGAAGAAGCGATCCTCAATGAAGATATCTCCATCTCCGACGAGTCGCTGGAATCGGCGGCGATAGTCGCTGAGTCGGGCGCCCGCTCGATCGGCTTCTTCTGCACCGGCTTGAACGAGTGCCCCGCTTGAAATAGCGGCGCGATCCGGAGTTCCTACGCCGGAGTCGCATCCCGGGTCGAGCGCAAGCGAAACCCGGGAGCAGTCGTGTCACGTCAAAAGGTGTCCCGGATGTCGCTTCGCGCGATCCGGGATACAACGTAGCCTCCGCGTCTGCCGCTACTTGATCAGCTCATAGGCCGGCAGCGTGAGGAACGGCTCGAACTCGTCGGCGATCGAAAGATCGCGGAACAGCGTGATGGCCTCTGGGAAGCGACCGCGCGCGTAATTGTCCGCGCCGATCTCCCCCTTGACCACCTCCATCTCCTCGTCGAGCGCGTGCAAGAAGAACTCGCGCGTGGCCTTGATGCCGCCCTCGAGCTCGGCGCCGTATTTGAGCCACTGCCAGATCTGCGCACGCGAGATCTCCGCGGTGGCGGCGTCCTCCATCAGATTGTAGATCGGCACCGCGCCGCGCCCGCGCAGCCAGGCTTCGATGTACTGCACACCGACGCGGATGTTGAGGCGGAAGCCGGCCTCGGTCTTGGTGCCCTCGTGAATGCGCAGGAGGTCGTCGCGGCCGATGCGCACCTCGGGCACGCGCTCGACCTGGTTGGGCTGCGGCATCAGCCGGTCGAACACTTCCTTGGCCACCGGCACCAGATCGGGATGCGCGACCCAGGTGCCATCATAGCCCTCGCGCACCTCGCGCTCCTTGTCGGCGCGCACCTTGTCGAGCGCGGCCGCGTTGGCGGCCGGGTCGCTCTTGATCGGGATCTGCGCCGCCATGCCGCCCATGGCGAAGGCGAGGCGGCGGTGGCAGGTGCGCACCAGCAGCTCGGCATAGGCACCGAGGAAGGCCTTGCCCATCACCACCTGGGAGCGGTCGGGCAGCACGTAGTTCGGGTTCTTGGCGAAGGTCTTGATGAAGGAGAAGATGTAGTCCCAGCGCCCGGCGTTCATGCCGGCGATGTGGTCGCGCAGTTCCCAGAGAATCTCCTCCATTTCGAAGGCGGCCGGCAGGGTCTCGATCAGCACCGTCGCCTTGATCGTGCCGAGGGCGAAGCCGAAGCGCTCCTCAGCGAAGGTGAAGACGTCGTTCCACAGCCGCCCCTCGAGATGGCTCTCGAGCTTGGGCAGATAGAAATAGGGCGCGGTACCCTGCGCCAGCAGGGCCTGCGCGTTGTGGAAGAAGTACAGCCCGAAGTCGAACAGGCCGCCGGCGATCTCCTCGCCGTCGACGGTGAGATGCGCCTCGGTCAGATGCCAGCCGCGCGGGCGCACGATCAGCACCGCCGGCTTGTCGCCCACGGCGTAGCGCTTGCCGCTCGCCGGATCGGTGAAGTCGATCTTGCCGGCCCAGCGGTCCTTCAGGTTGATCTGGCCCTCGATATTGTTGGCCCAGGTCGGCGAATTGGCGTCCTCGAAATCCGCCATGTAGTGCGTGGCGCCCGAATTGAGCGCGTTGACGATCATCTTGCGGTCGACCGGACCGGTGATCTCGACGCGGCGGTCCTGCAGATCGGCCGGGATCGGCGCCACCCGCCAAGCGGCGTCGCTGCGGATGTGCTCGGTGTTGGGTAGGAAGTCCGGCAGCTCGCCGGCGTCGAAACGCTTCTGCCGCGCGGCGCGCGCAGCCAGCAGGTCGCGGCGCCGGCCGTCGAAGCGGCGATGCAGGTCGGCCAGGAAGGCGAGCGCGCCGGCGCTGAGGATGTCGTCATAGCGTCCGGCCATGCGGCCGAGCACCTTGACGCCGGCCACGGCGGCGGGCTTGGCGGCGGCTTTGGGCGCACTCTTCGGCACACGCTTGGCAGCGGTCTTGGCCGCGCTCTTCTTGGCGACAGCCTTCTTGCCGGCCGCCTTCTTGGCGGCCATCTTTTTGGCGGTCTTTCTGGCCTTCTTCTTGACCGTCTTCTTCGTGGTCTTTTTGGTCTTCTTGGTCTTGGCCTTGCGCGCGAGCGCGCGCTTGACGCCGCGGCGCGCCTTGCTGCCGCGGCGCGCCCGGCTCGACTTGGTGACTTTACGCTTGCTCTTCTTGCGGACGGTTGCCTTCTTGGCTACCGCCCCCCGGCGTTTCCTGCCCTTAGTCGCCTTCATTCGTTCTTCCACCAAACAAGCTGCTGAAACTCGGGATTATCGAAGCCGGCGCGGGCTCCGGCGCAGGCGTTGGTGCTGGCGCTGGCGCTTTGGGCGCCGCTCTTCTTGTCTTCTTCCGGACCGCTTTCTTCGCCGTTTTCGCCTTCTTCGCCGCTTTCCTGGCCGTCTTCTTGACGGCCTTCCTGGTCTTCTTGGCGGACTTCCTGGCCTTCTTCTTCAGCCCCTTCTTCTTGCGCGCCGGGGCGGCGCGTTTCGCTTTCGTTTTCTTTGCCTTCGCCTTCTTCCGTTTCTTTGATTTCGCCATGATCGACCTCCCGATCGATTCAATCAACCTTGCCTAGTTGCTCAGCCCACGCGCCACGGCGGCATGCCGCGGCGGTTCGACCGTCCCGACACACCGCTCTCCTACTCGGCCGCAGCGGAGGCCTGCGCGGCGTCCACCCTGCCGCGCAACCGCTCCGGCACCGGCCCGCCGGTCGCCCAGTCGATCAGCTCGACGGTGTGGACAACCGGGATCTCCGTACCGGTAGCGATCTGCGTCAAACAACCGATGTTGCCCGCCGCGATCACATCCGGTGTGAGCGATTCGATGTTGGCGACCTTGCGATCACGCAATTTGCCCGCCAGCGCCGGCTGCAAAATGTTGTAGGTGCCGGCGGAGCCGCAACACAAATGCCCCTCGGGCACATCTTTGACGATGAAGCCGCACTTGGAAAGTAGTTCTTTCGGTTCTTTTGTGACTTTCTGACCGTGCTGCAGCGAGCAGGCGGCGTGGTAGGCGACGGTGAGGCCTTGTGGGACCTCGCCCTTCACCCGCAGAGTGGCCAGATATTCGCTGACGTCCCTGGCGAGCCGCGACACCGCCGCCGCCTTGGCGGCATAGGCGGGATCGGTGCGCAGCATGAAGCCGTAGTCCTTCAGCGTGGTGCCGCAGCCGGACACGGTGGAAAGGACGGCGTCGAGGCCCGAGCCCTCGATCTCGCGGGTCCAGGCGTCGACATTGTTGCGCGCCATGGCGAGCGCCTGGCTCTCGCGCCCCATGTGGTGGACCAGCGAGCCGCAGCAGGCCTCGCCCCGCGCCACCACCACCTCGACGCCGTGCCGGTTGAGCAGGCGGATTGCGGCCTCGTCTGTGGACGGCGCCAGCACCGGGTTGATGCAGCCGGACAGCAGCGCCACCCGGCCGCGCCGGCGGCCGATCGCCGGATAGACCTTGCCGGTGCGCTGGACCGGCGGCACCGGCATCCGCCGCGGGGTGAGCTTGAGCATGGCGGCCAGCCGCTTGAGACCGGCCCCGCGCAGAAGCGGCGCGAAGGGCCGCCCGACGATGCCGCCCACCGCGGCCAGCCGGAACAGGCCCGGATCGGTGAGCACACGCGCCAGCAGCCCGCGCAGCAGCCGGTCGGCAAGCGGGCGCTTGTAGGTCTTCTCGATATGGTCGCGGGCGTGGTCGACCAGGTGCATGTAGTAGACGCCGGAGGGGCAGGTGGTCATGCAGTTGAGGCAGGACAGGCAGCGGTCGATGTGCCTGACCACGTCGGCGGTGGCGGGGCGGTCCTGCTCCAGCATCTCCTTGATCAGGTAGATGCGCCCGCGCGGGGAATCGAGCTCGTCGCCCAGCAGCACATAGGTCGGGCAGGTAGCATTGCAGAAGCCGCAATGCACACAGGCGCGCAGGATCTTTTCCGATTCCTTAATCGGCGGATCGGCGAGCTGCGCCAGGGTGAAGTTGGTCTGCATAGCTCACACCCCCGCCCACATGCGGCCAGGGTTGAGCACGCCCTTGGGGTCGAAGCTCTCCTTCACCCGTTTGCTGACGGCGGCGAGCGCGGCCTGCTCCGGCTGGAACACGTCGACGGCGGCGCGCAGCGCGGCCGGCGCCCGCACGAGCGTGGCATGGCCGCCGATCTCGGCCACCGCGCCGCGCACGGCATCCGCGTGCGGCTCCTGGGCATAGGGCATGGCCACCCAGACAAGCCCGCCGGCCCAATCATAGAACATCTGCGCCGCCGGCGTGATTTGCTCCGACAATTCGTGCCCGCGCGCCGGCGGCACCGAGATGCGCCAGAGCGGGCGCGCCGTCCCGGTCGCGAACGGCTTGACCGTGCGCACGCTCTGCCAGAGCACGCGCGAGTCCGCCTCGCCGAAGATCTCCACCGGGCCGAAGGGGGCCATCAGCGCGGCGAGCGTCTCCTTGCGGTGGGCAACCGAAGGTGCATGGCCTTCCAGCCGCAGCGCCGTGGTGGCCTGCGCCTTGGGCAGGCCGTCGAACCAGGAGGCGACGTGATCGGGCAGATAGGCGGCAGCGGAGACGTCATAGGGCGAGCCCATGGCGACGCTCATGGCCTGGCAGGCGCCCGCGTCGTCGAGGCCGGCGACGATGACACTTGCCTCGGTCTCCGGCTTGGGCAGCACTTTCACGGTGATGTCGGTCATGGCGGCGAGCGTGCCCCAAGAGCCGGCGAACAGCTTGCACAGGTCGTAGCCGGTGACGTTCTTCACCACCCGGCCGCCGGACTTGATGGTGTCGCCGCGGCCGGTGACGGCGGTGACGCCGAGGAAGTGGTCGCGCGCGGCGCCGGCCTTGACCCGGCGCGGGCCCGAGAGATTGGCGGCGATGACGCCGCCGAGAGTGCCCTGCCCCGCCGGCTGGCCGAGCAGCGGGCCGTAGTCCATGGGCTCGAAGTCGAGTTGCTGGTTGTTGTCATCGAGCAGCTTCTCGATCTCGGCCAGCGGCGTGCCGGCGCGCGCGGACAGCACGAGCTCGGCCGGCTCGTAGAGGGTGACGCCGGTGAGGCCGGTGAGGTCGAGAGTAAGGTCGGTCTGGCTCGGGCGGCCGAGGGGGCGCTTACTGCCCTGCCCCAACACCTCCAGCGGCTTCTCCTCGCCGAGCGCCCAGCGCACGGCTTCCTCGACTTCTTTGGCGTCGCGGGGTTTGAGGGTATCGGTCATACTCGGCTGTCATGGCCGGGCTCTTCCCGGCCATCCCGATTCAACAGGCACTGCCTTGCCATACTAAGCGGGATCATCGGGACAAGCCCGGCGACGACGGTTGGAGATTCGATATTTAGCAAAGACTGCCTCGACTTCCTCGTCCGTTGCGATCTCGCCGCGAGCCACCTCTTCAAGCGCTTCGTCGATCGCCTTCAGCTCTTCGGGGCTGGCATGGTACAGATCGCTTGTTCGCTTCTGCATCATACCATCCCTATTCCGCCGCCGCCCGCTCGCCCGCAAAAGCCGGCATGATCTCGCGCGCGAAGCGGCGCAAGTGATCGCGTCCGCCGGCAATGGTCAAGAGCACATAGCGCACGCCGGCCGCCTGCAACGCCTCGAGCATGGATGCGATCTCGTCGGGCGTCCCGAACAGCGCGTGCTCCTCGGTGGCGCCCGGCTTGTCGGCATAGGCCAGCACGTGCGAGCCGCCCTTGGCGTCGGGGCGGCGCGCCGAAGCAATGGTGCGCTGGGTATATTGCGCCTGGCGCTTGAGCGCTTCCTCCTTGTCGGCCCTGTCCTTGGCGACATAGAGCTGGCGCGCCACCGTCACCTGCATGGGATCGAAGCGTGAGCCCGCCCCTTCGCGCGCGGCCTTGTAGAGCGCGATGCGCTCGCCCAGCGTCTCCGGCGACGCGTACTGGTCGAGGATGAGATTGAAGCCGCGCTTCGCCGCGCGGGCGATCGAATGCGGATTGCCGGCGGCCACCCAGAATGGCGGATGAGGGCTTTGCGCCGGCGGCGGCTCGACCACGATGTCCTCGAAATGGAAGAAGCGGCCCTGGTGCGAGAAGCGTTCGCGCGTGGTGAAAGCACGGGTGATGACTTCGAGCGCCTCCTCGAAGCGCGCCTCGGTCTCCTCCGGCGTGATCTGAAAGCCCTTGAACTCCGAGTGCCGGTAGCCCTTGCCGATGCCGAAATCCAAGCGGCCTCCGGAGAGAAGGTCGAGCGTGGCGGCCTGCTCGGCCAGCAACACTGGATTGTGCCAGGGCAGCACCATGACCGCGGTGCCGAGCCTGAGCGTGGTGGTGGGCATGGCGAGCGCCGTGAGCAAGGTGAGCGTCGCGGAAGCCTGGTTCCAGCCGCTGAAATGATGCTCGACCGAAAAGCTGGAATGGTACCCGAGCGCCTCCGCCTCAATGTTGAAGTCGAGAAAGTCGCGGAAGCCCTGGCCGGTTTCGGGCGCGAAACCGGGCGCGTCAGCTTTGGGCGAGCAGAACAGGCCGAATTGCATAGCTACACATAACATCCAGCGAATAAGCGTGCGAGCGCTTAAAAGGTTTGAATAGCCCTATTAATATAGAGAGCCAGCATTACGGAAGCCAAGAACAGCTTCAGCAGGCTGATCGACGGTGTCAAAGCGGGCACGCCGGTCCTTATCATCGATCGCGGCCGTCCCGTCGCACGGCTCGAGCCCATCGCCGGCGGAGTCGGTGCCGACGATACCGGCCGTCTGGCCCGCTTGGTCCGCGAAGGGATGGTGCGGCCGAGCCGCAACGCTGCTGTGCCGAAGAATCTGATTACCGAGCCACCGCCCCGCGTCAAAGGAGGCGAATCCGGTTGTCGACATCCTGATCGAGGAGCGGCGCGAGGGCCGATGAGATTCTGGGATGCATCGGCGGTCGTGACATTGTTGGTCGCGCAACGTCACAGCCGATCTCTCCAATCCATCCTGGCAAAGGACTCGCTGATGCTGGTCTGGTAGAAAACGGAGATCGAGTGTGTTTCGGCGCTGGCACGGCTAGAGCGGGAGGGATCGGGGACATCGCCTCTAAGCGATGCATTTGGTCGACTGAAACAATTCGCAGCGAGCTGGCAAGAAATCGATCCGAGCGATGAAGTGCGGGAAACCGCGGCTCGTTTGCTCCGCGTTCATCCACTTCGCGCGGCCGACGCCTTGCAGCTTGCGGCCGCTTTCGTAGCAGCGAGCGGACGCCCGTCTTCGCTGGATTTCGTCGTGCTCGATGAGAAATTGGCGACGGCGGCGCAGAAGGAAAATTTTTCGGTTCTTGATTTCGCGGCGTAATTTCCAGCAGGAAAAAATGATCAAGTGTCTTTAGGTACGGCAGGCGACTCGCCTAATGGTCAAAATCGCGGAATATCCGGAAACGGCAGCTTGCCGCCGGATATATGCATGCGGCCCAGCTCGGCGCAGCGGTGCAGCGTGGGAAACACTTTGCCGGGGTTGAGCAGGCCCTTGGCGTCGAAGGCGCATTTGACGCGCTGCTGCTGGTCGAGATCGGTCTCGGAGAACATCGCTCCCATCAGGTCGCGCTTTTCCACGCCGACTCCGTGCTCGCCGGTCAGCACGCCGCCCACCTCGACGCACAATTTCAGGATATCGGCGCCGAACTGTTCGGCGCGGTCGAGCTCACCCTCCTTGTTGGCATCGTACAGAATGAGCGGATGCAAATTGCCGTCGCCAGCATGGAACACGTTGGCGACGCGCAAGCCGTATTTCTGCGACATCTCCTTCATGCGGTGCAACACCAGCGGCAGCTTGGCGCGCGGGATGGTGCCGTCCATGCAATAGTAATCAGGCGAGATGCGTCCCACCGCCGGGAACGCCGCCTTGCGCCCAGCCCAGAACAGGTTGCGCTCTTCCTCCGAATTCGAGACCTTGACCGACACCGCCTTGCATTCCTTCGCGATCTGCTCGACCCGCTCGATCAGGTGATCGACTTCCGCCGAGGGCCCGTCGAGCTCGACGATCAGCAGCGCCTCGACGTCGAGCGGATAGCCGGCATGGACGAATTCTTCCCCGGCATGGATGGCCGGCTTGTCCATCATCTCCATGCCGGAGGGGATAATGCCGTCGCCGATGATGCGGGAGACACATTCGCCGGCATCTTCCGACGAGGGAAAGCCGACCAGCACCGCGCGCGCCGTTTCCGGCTTCTTCAAGATGCGCACGGTCACTTCCGTCACCACGCCGAGCAAACCCTCCGAGCCGGTGATCAGGCCGAGCAGGTCGTAGCCGGCGCTGTCGAGATGCCGGCCGCCGATGCGCAGCACCTCGCCGGTCATCAGCACGATCTCGCAGCCGAGCACGTTGTTGGTGGTCATGCCGTATTTCAGGCAATGCACGCCGCCGGAGTTCTCCGCGATATTGCCGCCGATGGTGCAGGCGATCTGCGAGGAGGGGTCGGGCGCGTAGTAGAAGCCTTCGTGCGCCACCGCGTTGGAGACCGCCAAGTTGGTGACGCCGGGCTCCACCACCGCCACCCGGTTGTCGAAGTCGATCTCGCGGATGCGGTTGAACTTGGCCATGCCGAGCAGCACGCCGTCGGCGAGCGGCAGCGCCCCGCCCGACAGCGAGGTGCCGGCGCCGCGCGGCACCACCCGGATGCCCTGCTGATGGCAGTAGCTCAGCACCTGGGACACCTGCTCGGTGGTCTCCGGCAGCACCACCAGCATGGGGAGCTGGCGGTAGGCGGTCAGGCCGTCGCTCTCATAGGGGCGCATCTCGCGCTCGCCCGTGATCACTCCTTCGCCCGGCACGATCTGGCGCACGGCACCGGCGATGCGGGCGCGGCGCTCCAGCACCCCACCGTCCAACTTGGGCATCTTCACCGACATGTCCGCAACTCCCAAGGCTCCTTCCGTCAGGTCCGGCCGCACGATATCAGCCATTTGACGGCTGACACATAGGGCTGGCACAAGGTTTCCAAAACCTGGCCGGGTCGATCGGTCCCGGCCGGGCCAAATCTGCCCTTGGCCGGCGCAAGCAGGCGACAGGGGATGCTGGCT
Source organism: Pseudolabrys sp. (assembly GCA_037385125.1). Taxonomy (GTDB): domain Bacteria; phylum Pseudomonadota; class Alphaproteobacteria; order Rhizobiales; family Xanthobacteraceae; genus Pseudolabrys. The sequence continues at coordinate 7,573 of JARRNI010000010.1, read as the reverse complement.
AAGCCGGTCGCAAGGGAGGAATGCGCGGGGGCCTATGCGGCGTTTGACCTCGGTCAAGGCCGCGGCATGACCGGCCTGCATAGTTCGATTTTTCGGGAGACCCGCCCGCTCAGGAGAATTACGTCATGATCAAGGATCTCATCGTCAATCTCGGACTGGGCGAGCACGACCCGGCCGGCAGTTTCGCGGTCTCGCTGGCGCAGACCTTCGAGGCGCACGTGCTGGGCGTCGCTTTCGCCTACGAGCCGGTGGTGCCCGGCTCGGTGATGGGCGGCATCCCCCCGGAATTCCTCGAGACGCAGCGCGCCGAATCGGAAAAGACCGCGCGCGCGGCCATCGACCGCTTCGAGCAGGCGGCCAAGCGCGAGGGCATCTCCTACGAGACGCGTATGCTCACCGCCAGCGTGTCCGGCGCCTCCGACCAGCTCGCCCGCATGGGCCGGCGCTTCGACCTGATCGTGCTCGGCCAGCCGACGCGCGAGCAGCCGACGCCGGAGGAAGTGGTCGACGAAGGCGTGCTATTCGATTCCGGCCGGCCCACCGTCTTCGTGCCCTTCATCCAGAAGGAGGGACTCAAGCTCGACCACGTGATGGTGTGCTGGGACGGCGGCCGCGCCGCCACCCGCGCCATCGGCGATGCCATGCCGTTCCTGGAGAAGGCCAAGCAGATCGAGGTGGTAGTGATCGGCAACAAGCCGCCCAAGAGCGACGAGGTCTCCGGCGCCGATCTCGGCCAGCATCTCGCGCGCCACGGCGTCAATGTGGACGTCAAGCGCATCACCGCGCCCGACATCGACGTCGCCTCCACCATCCTGTCCTACGCGGCGGACGCCTCCACCGACCTGGTCGTGATGGGCGGCTATGGCCATTCGCGCCTGCGCGAATTCGTGCTGGGCGGCGTCACCCGCGGCATCCTCGAGTCGATGACGGTGCCGGTACTCATGTCGCATTAGGCGACCTGCAACAGATTCCCGGGACGGCGCGTTTTCACTCCGCAGTCGTCCTGGCCGAGCGAGGCCTGCGAGCGAGGGCCGGGACCCAGTACCCCCGGTCTCGCCGTATCGCGACGCAGGGGTTATTGGTCCTCGCTTTCGGGGGGACGACCGCGGAGTGAAAATGCTCGAACGCCAGGTCACTTTGCGCGACGGCGACAAGGTGCTGTTCCGGCCGCTCAAGCCGGAGGATGCGCAGCTCTACCCCGACTTCCTCGCCGAGGTGACGCAGGACGACCTGCGCCTGCGCTTCTTCGCCGCCATGCGCGAGGTGAGCCACGCCCTCATCGAACAGCTCATCCATTACGATCCCGCCCATGCCATGGCCTTCATCGCCATCGAGGAGAAGAGCGGGCGCATGCTCGGCGTGGTGCGCCTGCACGACCAGCCGAACGGCGAGCACGCCGAATTCGCCATCATCGTGCGTTCGCGGTTGAAAGGTCACGGACTCGGCTGGCAGATGATGAAGCACATAATCGCCTACGCCAAGGACAAGGGCCTGAAGACGGTTGAGGGCCAGGTGCTGGCGGAAAATTCCACCATGCTGCAGATGTGCCAAGAGCTCGGCTTCCACATCGCGGACGACGCCACCGAACGCGGCGTCAAGCACGTGACGCTGCCGCTCGACGAAGTGCCGCCGGAAGCGACGCATTGAGATCGGGCAATTTGCACTGCGCCACCAGGCCCCAGGCGCGGGCGTCGATCACGCCGAGCGCGCGCAGCGCAAACACCGCGGCCGCCTGCACCGCCGCGCGCGCCGCGGCCTCGTCGGACGGCTGCGGCGCCAGCGGGCCGATCAGTCCTTCCATCAGCGCGCCGATCACGGCGGGCGCGGCAAGCGCGGCATCCTGCTCGGGCAGGTGGCGACCGGCGATCGCCGCCGCGATGCGCTTTTCCAGCTCGGCAGCGAGCCCGCGGCGGAAATCGAGCCGCAGCGCACCGACGTCGCGCTCGACCGGCTCGGCGATCACCGCCCAGGCCAGCTTGCGCGCGGAAAGAGCGCGGACGGCCAGGGTCGTGATGGATGCGGCCAGCGCCGACAAAGGGCCGGGCGCGCCGTCGGCCGCCGCCCGCAAGGCGGCAAGTTCGCGCGCGGCCACCGCGTCGATCAGCCGGGCGATGAGGTCGGTCTTGGACGGGAAATAGCGGTAGACCGTGCCGGTGGCGATATGGGCGCGCTCGGCCACGGCCGCGACCTGCACCGCCGCCATGCCGCCCTCGCGCGCGATCTGGGTGGCGGCATCGAGAATGGCGCGCTCGCGCGCGGCGAGCCGCCGGACCACGTTCTCGGTGCGGCGATAGGGCATAGCGAATGAGTGAATGCTGATTCACGCAGTAGAGGCAAGCGGCGCCTCGCCTCTACTTGAGCCGCTCCTGCCAATCTTGGCACCGTGAAACTCGCCGATCACGACGACCTCGTCACGGTCTTCGTCCAATTCATATACGATGAGATAGGGCGAGCGACGCACTACGCATTGCCGGGTTCTGGCTGCGTCGCTGGCGCGCCCGATATGCGGAAATTCGCACAGACGTTGCGTAGCCGCCCTAATCTCGGCAGCGATCCGCCGCGCCGCAGCCGGATTACTTTCGGACAGGAAATCGTTGATGGCTTCGAGATGGGCGAGCGCTGCGGTCAAGTAGCGCAGCCTCATAGGCCACATTTCTTCCAGAACGCGTCCATCTGCTCGTCGGTGGCGAATGTCATCGTACTATCGCGGAGCTGTTGCCGGATGCGCTGCACTTCTTCCACCTGCTCCGGCGTCAGCCGATAGCAGCTCGTCCTCTGAGCCTCGAGGTCGAGCAGCAATTGCGCCGCCTCGTCCTGGCGTTCTTCGGGCCAGGCGCGCACGCGGTCGATCACATCGTCGAGCAACTTGGCATGCGGATAATATAATGGATTTTGGGTCCGAAGATAAGCATTCAACCCCGATGTCCGCCGCCGGCCAGCGCCTTCTCGCGGATCTGCGACAAGCTCATGCCGGGCGTGAGCGCTTCCGGGTCCGCTTTGAGCTGGACGATCGACGGCTTGCCCGACCGGCGCGCGGCATCGAAGGCGGCGGGGAAGTCTTCAGTCTTGTCGACCCTAACGCCGAAGCCGCCGAAGGCCTGCGCATAGGCGACGAAGTCCGGATTGTGCAATTGCGTGGCAATCACGCGGCCCGGATAATCGCGCTCCTGGTGCATGCGGATGGTGCCGTACAGACCGTTGTCGTAGAGCAGCACGACGAACGGCAGCTTGTACTGCACCGCGGTGGCGAAGTCCTGCCCGGTCATCAAGAAGTCGCCATCGCCGGCCATGCACAGCACCAGGCGCTCCGGGTGCAGCGTCTGCATCGCCAGCGCCGCCGGCAAGCCGTAGCCCATGGAGCCGGAGGTGGCGCCGACGAGGCCGTTGTAGCGCCTGACGCGGTAGAAGCGGTGCACCCAGCCGGAGAAATTGCCGGCGCCCTGGGTGATGACGGCGTCGTCCGGCAGGTTGTCGCGCAGCCACACCATGATCTCGCCCAGGTTGACCCCGCCCGGCTGCGGTGTCGCCTGCTCGGTCCAGGCAAGGAAGTCGGTATGCGCGGTATCGCTCTCGCCGCGCCAGGCGATTTCGTTCGGCGGCTGCAGGCCCTCGAGCGCCGAGCAGAAGGCGGTGGGCGAGGCGTTGATGGCGAGCGCGGCGTGGTAGACGCGGCCGAGCTCGTCGGCGCCCGGATGCACATGCACCAGCGTGGTCTGCGGCTCGGGGATGTCGAATAGCGTGTAGCTCTGCGACGCCATCTCGCTCAGACGCGTGCCGATCAGCAGCACCAGGTCGGCGCCCTTGATGCGCGCCAACAGCTTCCGGTTCGGCCCGATGCCGAGGTCGCCGGCGTAGCAGGGATGCAAGGCATCGAACAAAGCCCCACGCCGAAAGGTGGTGGCGACCGGCAGTTGAAAGCGCTCGGCAAAGCGCATGAGCGCGGCGCTGGCGGCTTCCGACCAGCGGCTGCCGCCGACGATCGCGATAGGCCGCTTGGCGGCCCACAAAAGCTTCTGCAGCCGGCTCATGTCGCTCAGGCCCGGCCAAGTTTCCGCCGGTTCGAAGGCCTTGGCGTCCGGCACCATGACGCGCTCGGTCAGCATGTCCTCGGGCAGCGCGATCACCACCGGGCCGGGCCGTCCCTGGCAGGCGGTGTGGAAGGCGCGCGCGACGATCTCCGGAATGCGCGCCGGGTCATCGATCTCGGTCGCCCATTTGGCCATGGAGCCGAACACGGCGCGGTAGTCGAGCTCCTGGAAGGCGTCGCGCTCGCGCATGGAACGCGCCACCTGGCCGACGAACACGATCATCGGCGAGGAATCCTGATGCGCGATGTGGATGCCGGCGGAAGCGTTGCTGGCGCCGGGGCCGCGGGTGACGAAGCAGATGCCGGGGCGGCCGGTGGTCTTGCCGACCGCCTCGGCCGCCATGGCCGCCGCGCTCTCGTGCCGGCAGATCTTGAGCTTCACGTCGCGGTCGTAAAAGGCGTCGAGCGCGGCCAGATAGCTCTCGCCGGGCACGCAGAATGCGTGGGAGACGCCGTGGATCGCCAGTTGATCAACCAGGATTTCGCCGCCGGTGCGCGTGCCGTCGTTGGATCGCATGGAACGAGAACTCCGTTTGCAAACGGGCAACCTATAGACGATGGCGCGCTCGGCGGCGAGCACCCCGTCCCACGCGAAGCAGAGGGAGGGAAGCCGAGAGGCATCACTTATGGATCTTCGGCATCGAGAGCGGCGGGGCGAAGGGCGCCGGCGTCAGCAGGCTGGTGCGCTGGGCGACGATGTTGCCGGCCTCGCCGGTGAGCTTGAGATAGTTCTTCCAGTCCGGGTCCTGCTCCATGGCCGCTCGCTTGGCAGCGCGGTCGGCAGCGTTCTCGTAGACCCAGGCGTGCACGAAAGTGTTGAGCTCGCCGCTTTCGGCGACCAGATAGCAGAGTGGCTCGCCCATGTAGCGCAGCTGCACCGGAAAGCCGTGCTTGCCGTAGAGGTCGAGCTGCGCCGGGATGGTGCCGGGGCGAAGGGTGTAGGTGCGATGATCGATGAGCACGTGAAGGCCTCCCGTGATTGGATTTGCAGAATCGGCGAGGCACGCAGTTTTCGGCGTGGCGTACGGCAGGGTCAATAGACCTGGCGGCACCACCGGCTGCAAACCGCTGCTTCGGCCGGCGCCAACTGTGCTCAAGTCTGCTTGTGCGCCCCCGACGTCCGCCGCATAATTGCCGTTCCTGGGCGCGCCGGCCCCAAAGGAGAAAGCCATGTCTAAGCAGGTTTCGCCGGAATCCGCCCTGCTGATGCTTCATTGGCAAAACAGCGTCGCCCACCCCGACGGCGTGTGGGGCAAGAGCCTCTACCCGCAAATCACGAAGAATAATTCGATCGACAATGCTCAGAAAGTCCTCAGAGC
>JARRNI010000010.1:0-2102 GCA_037385125.1 Pseudolabrys sp. | reverse complement strand
CGAAAACAAGGGCATCATCGGAACGTGGGACGTCGACGTGATCGATGCGCTCAGGCCCGCCGCGAACGAGCTGATCGTGATCAACTACGGCTCGGACAGCTTCGAAGGCACCGATCTCGATAAGCTGCTGCGCGTCCACAATATCGGCCACGTCTATGTCAGCGGCCAATGCATCGAGCACGTGGTGGAGACGACCGTGAAGCGGGCCGCCAACATGGGCTACAACGCCACCATCATCAAGGATGCGATGAGCGGATTCACCGACAGCAACTACAATGCGATGCTCGACATTCTGCCGTTGTATTGCAAGGTAATTACTGCCGACGATTTCATTAGATCGAATACGACCTCATACGCCCCAGCGCAGCCCGGCCGCTACGCCATCGAACAGGGCGCTCCGCGCTTTTCCCAAATGGTACGGCTGCGCTGAGATCGCAGCTGCCGGACGTGGCGTCCGGCTCCGTCTGTGCAGACTTGGCGGCGCGGATTCGCAGACGCTCGCGCATGCGATGATTGAGCGACGTTTTCGAAAGCGCTAGTCAGTGTCTCATCGGAACCGCGCGCTTGCTCCGGACGTTCGATCTCCCGGGGCACATCCTGCTCTCAATATAACGCGAGCCCCTCGATGCGCTGGCTGTCGCTCATCGCCGCCTCCGCGCTTGCGGCAGCCGCGCTGGAGGCAGCCGGCCTGCCCGCCGGCCTGCTGATCGGACCGCTGGCGGCGGCGGCGGTGTTTGCCGTACGCGGCGCCGCGGTGGAGGTGCCGGCGCCGGTCTTCTACGCCGTCCAGGCGATCGTCGGATGCATGATCGCCTCCTCGCTCGGGCCGCAGATATTGCCCATGCTCGCCAAGGACGGGCCGGTGTTCGTCGGCATCGCGCTGGCGACCGTGCTCGCCAGCTTCGGGCTCGGCCTCGCGCTGATGTATTTTCGGGTGCTCCCCGGCACAGTCCCGATCTGGGGCGCCGCACCCGGCGTCGCCACGGCGATGGTGCTGATCGCCAAGGATTTCGCCGCCGACTACCGGCTGGTCGCCGCCATGACCTATATGCGCACGCTGTGCGTGGCGCTCGCCACTTCGGTGCTCGCGCTGCTGCTGGGCGGCGGACATTTCGGCGGCGTGCTGACCAAGGACTGGTTTCCCCCGATCGTGCCGCTCCATCTGGCCGAGACCGGCGGTGTGGCCGCGGTCGGCGCCATGGCGGGCCTGTGGCTCGGCCTGCCGGCCGGCGCGCTGCTGGGCCCGCTGGTCTTGGCAACGACGCTCCACCTCAGCGGTGTTGCGCATTTTCAACTGCCCGAATGGCTGCTGGCCCCGAGCTATGCCGCGGTCGGCTGGGGCATCGGCCTGCGCTTCACGCACGAGACCGTCGAGCAGACGAAGAAGGCGCTGTTGCCGATCCTTTTGTCGATCGCGCTGCTGATGGGCTTCTGCGCGCTGCTGGCCTTCGGGCTGACGCTGCTGCGCCAAGCCAATCTGATCACCGCCTATCTCGCCACCAGCCCGGGCGGCATGGCCTCGGTCGCGATCATCGCCGCCTCCTCGCCGGTCAACGTGCGCTTCGTGCTCACGCTGCAGGCCGTGCGCGTCGCGGCCGTGCTGCTGCTAGGCCCCGCCCTTGCCCGTTTCATCGCCCGCCACGTGCGCCGGCCGGAGACAGCGGACGATCACGATGGGCCACAGCGCGGCTAATCGCGCGCGACGTCCCGTTGCCGTTGCATGTTCAGCAGCCAATAGAGCACGCCGAGGGCAAGCGCCATTCCGCCGTAGCCAAGCAGGCTTTCGAGCGTGGCCGACTTGAAATCGAGCAGGATTATCTTTCTGGCGACGACCAGAATTGCGATCAGGACGACGATTCTCGCCTGGAGCACGCCCGATTTTTTCGCCAGCGCGAGCGCTATCGAGTGATTGAACTCGAGCAGGATCAGAATCGTCAGCACCGAGCCGAATATGTCCTGCAACAACTCTTTTTCGGCGAAACCCAATCCGAGCTGAAAGTCGTTGATGAGCTCGATCGCGACCAGGACGAGCGAGTCGACGATCACCACGGATATGAACAGCATGATGATCCGCGTCACCACCTGTTCGAAACGCTCGTACA
>JARRNI010000009.1:0-18857 GCA_037385125.1 Pseudolabrys sp. | reverse complement strand
CAAGCCGCTCGACGACGCGCGGCAGCTGATCGCGCAGCTCCAGCCACAAACGCAGAAGCTGAAGAGCGAGGTGCTGGTGCAGAACGCGAAGGTGATCTCGCTGCAATCGGAACTAGCGAGCGTGAAGAAGGTGCTGGATGAGATCCGGCCGGCGAAGAACACCTATCACGTGAATGCCAATGGGTCGCTGATCGTCGGCGGCGGCCATTTGACCATCGGGCTGATCGGGCCGCCCGCCAACGAATATGTCGACGTCAACGTCAACGGCAAGACGCGCAGGGCGGTCGCCGGCGACGCGATCACGGTCTCGCCCGATCCCGCGACCACCTGCACGGTGAAGGTCCAGTCCTTCGACATGTTCGCGGCGCGCATCTACGCGGCGTGCAATCCGGCAGCGAAGCCGCAGTAGAGTCACTCCCAGATCAGCACGTCGGGCAGCGAGGGGTCGACGCGGCGCAGCGCCGTATAGCCGACGCCCGCCAGGCCGCGGAACAGGCCGAGATTGAAGCGGCGCTGGCCACTGTTCCAGCGGAAGTCGCCAGCCGTGCGCGAAGCTTGCAGCAATTGCGCGAGTCGTCGCGCCGCCAGCGCGCCCAGATCGCCGCGCTCGAGCGCGCCCGCCGCCTCGCAGAAGAACTCGATGCTGCCCAGCGTGCCGCAGCACAGGGTGTCGACCGGGCCCGGCCAGCCGTCCTGCGCGCCCGTGAGGGCATTGCCGATATCGGCGGCCAGCAGCTTGCGGTCGAGCCCGCCGCCGCGCCGGGCGGTTGCGATGCGCGCCAGCCCGATGCCCGGCGCGCCATGACACCATTGGCACGGCCAAGCCAGCGCACCCTCGCCGCGCAGATCGGGCCAGTTGTGGCGCTCGGCATCGTAGCTCGCGTCCTCAAAGGCGATGCATTCCGACGCGGCCTGCGCGAAGTGCTCGCGTCCGGTCGCTGCCGCCAGGGCGGAAAGCGCATAGGCGAAGCCGGCGGCGCCATGCGACATGCCGTTGAGTCCGTGCGGCCCGGCGCCCGGTGTGGCGAAGGCGCGGCGGCCTTGCTCGCCGATGCGCGGCTGGCGCAGGATGTGCGCGCCGCATTTTTCTGCCCACGCCAGCGCCTCGGGCGCATGGCTGTCGCGGTAGAGCCGCAGCAGCGCAATGATGGCGCCGGCGCTGCCGCCCATGACGTCGAGTTGCTTATCGGCGGCGATCAGATCGTCGGTGAACAGCGCCGCCGCGCTCAAGGCGTCGGCCCGCAAAGCGTCGTCGTCGAGAAAGCCGGCGATCACCGTCAACGCGTAGACGATCGAGCCCAGCCCGGTGGCGCCGCCGATGCCGAGCGAGCGCGCCATGCGCGCGGCGTTGCGGCTTTTCAGCTCCTTGCGCAGATGGGCGAGCGCGGCCAGCCCCAATTCGCGCGATGACGCCTCTCCGCTCACCGCCGCATGGGCGGCGAGAAACAGCGCGATGCCGGAGACCCCGTTGTAAAGCTCGTGTCCGAGGCAGGTCAGTTGAAACACCTCGGCGTCGCCCAGCCAATCGAGACCGATCCAAGCGGCGCTCCCGTCGCGGCGGATGGCGTAGCCCGCCAGTTCCTCGGCGATGCGGCCCGCCTCGGCGGCGAAGAATTGGGGCTCAGGCGCGGCCGGCGGCTCCGACAGCAAGGCTTGCTTGAGCGCGGCATTGCCGGGGGCCGGGGCCGCTGGCCGCGCCAGCGCGCTCAGGTTCTGGCCGATCACGGTCGTCTGCCAGGCGATCTCGTCGGCATCGAGGCTCGCGACGCGCGCGCGGGCGCGCGCCAGGCCGGCCTCGGCCTCGCTCCTGATCGCGATGCCGGTTTCGTCACGGATCTCGTTGCCGTCGCTGGGCGTCACGAAATGTGGCACGTTGAGCGCGAGCAGCGCCGCGCGCTCGGCCTTCTGCAGCGGCCAGAGTGGATCGCTCTCCTGCTCCCAGTCCGCCAGCCGGGCGATGAAATCGGCCTGCGCCGACCAGCCGGCGCCGTCGTTCATGGCGCGGTGGTTTTTCAGCCGCTGCAGCAGCATGTAATAGAAGCGGGTCGGACGAATGACCTTGCGCACCGGCAGACCGGCGAAGCCGTCGAACAAGCCGCCCTGATCCTGCCCCCGCGTCTGTCGCAGCAGGAATTCGGCGTAGGCTTCGAAGCCGGCGATGAAGTCGTCGACATGATCGGCGAAGCGGGCATAACTGCCTTGCCTATTCGGCAGGTTGGGCGTCGAGCCGCCGGGCTCCCTCGTCTTCGCCGGCCGCATCGCGTCGGAGTTGATGTCGTGCCAGGTGATCTTGATCTTGGCGTTCCAGTCCGCCGTCATGCCGCCGACGGCGAAGACATTGTCGTCGACGCCGCGGCCATAGGCCGGCAGCAGACCCACGGTCATGACCGAATTGGCGATGATGTCGGTGGCGGCATTGTAGGCCGTATCTTCCGGCGCTTGGCTTTCGTGCGTGTCGGCGGCGGCCTGCAGAACCGTTTCGAGATCGATCGGCACTGGATGCTCGCCGCAAGCGATCATGTTTTCCTGATGCATGTCGGTGGCGGCAAAGCCGTGCAGCAGCGCCAGCCAGGCGCCAGCGCGGCGGAAGAAGCGCGCGAAGCCGTCGTCGTTTTCGCAAGGCGCGTGCACGACGAATTCGGTCCAGCCGTAGCCGTCGCGCGCGAGCGTGCGCACAGCTTTCAGGTCGAGCGGCGGCGAGGCCGCGTTCAGCCGTTCGACCAGCGCGTGCCAGGCGGCATCGAGCCGCAGGTCTTTCGGCTTGTAGACGACGCGCGCGCCGTCCTCGAAGGTGACGACCTTGACCGAGCGGCCGTTGTTATGGGGATCCGAGAAATCACCTTCGATTTTAGCGACCCGGCCGCCGCCCGCGAGTAGGTCCCGGCGGATGGCGGCAAGATCGGCATCGAGGCGCAGCAGGAACTCGTGCGCTGTGTCGATCCACTGCCGCGCGACGAGGGCGATCAGCCGCAACAGCACCGGCTTTTCCTCGAACAGGGTGCGCCAGCCGCCGGCTTTCATGTCGGCGATGAACTTGTCGTAGAGCGCGGTGCCGGGGCCCTGCACCGGCTGACCGGCGGCAGCCGCCGCCTTGCGCGCCTTGACGAAGCCTTCGTAGACCGCCGGCGTGCACAGTTCCGACAATTCCGCGAGCAGCGCGCGGCGCAAGCACGCCTGCGCGCCCGCGCTCAGCCTGTCGCGAACGCCCGCCGCGACGTCGGCCCAGAGCCGGGCCTCGGCCGCGTTGACCAGGGGTAAGAACAAGTGCTCGAAGGCATACGGCTCATGAGGCTCATGGGACTCCTGGGGCTCGCCCCCGACCGGCGCAGCCGTCGCCGCCGGCCGTTGCAGCACCGCTTCGATCCAGACCGCATCCGCGAGCCAGGGCGGCGCGCCGCCTTTCGGGCGGATGCTGGAAAGCCGCGCCAGCACCGGGACGATCTCCCAGCCGTCGCGCGCCAGCCGGCGGCCGAACAGCGACCAGTCACCGCTGGCGCAGGCGCGGCACCAGCCGGCGAGGCGGCGCGCTGCCAGCTCGACATCGCCCTTCTGGCCGGCCAGCGGCTCGAAGTCGCCCGACAGCAGTTCGTCGATGGTCGCGGCACGCACGAGCAGGCGCTCGTAGAAAGCATCCATGTCTCTCTCCGCGGCTCGGCGCTCGCAATAATAGCGGGAAGGTATCAGTGTCGTGACCGCCGCCGCCCGCACCGGAGCCAAGCGGGCTTTGTGGTGTCCAGGATGGAAGACATCAAGGGGGGACAGCCGGGCGGGGGAGCCGTGCTTGAAACGTTCTTGTTCGAACCGGGCGGGGCGGACGGTACATCTGCATAAACCTACCAGCGGCGGCTATTAAAAGCTCAACGGCCGTATTCCGATAGATTTGTGACGTATTCGGACAGACTTTACATCCCAAGCACTGGGTGGTCTAATAGGAACTCTTGGGGGGAACAACTCTCCTCGTAATCGCTGGCGAACAAAAGGACCTATTGCCATGAGCGACAAGACGACCGGTTTCGAGCAAATCGAAGAAGAAATCCTGAGCTACGAAGTTTCCGACGAGTCGCTGGAGTCAGCGGCCGCGACGGCGAAGGCGGGGGCCTACACGCTAGGTTTCTGCACCGGCCTGTCTGCCTGCCCGGCCTGACCAGCCTGGTCTTGGCTTCGCAAAATCTATTCTGAGGCCGGAGCGACGAATCTCCGACGAAGCGCCGGAGAGCACGGCGCTTCGTCTCTTTTTGGCCTCGCGTCTTTTTTGAGCTGCGTCTGCTTTTAATCAGCTAATCGGCTCCGGCGGAGGGCCGTCGGAAATCTGGCCTATTGAATCCTCGCTCATCTTAAATCCTCGTTCATCGGCTGCTCGCGTCATGCGCGTCGCATGATTGTTTTGCACGGCCCGCACCGATCGCGTGCCGCGGCCGGCGAGTGCATCTGCGACCCCACCCCTGCCGTCGCAACACCATCACATCGCGCCACTAGAAACATGCGCGCGTTGAGGGCGCGGCATATCCATTCCGATCGGTGCCCGCGGCGAAATACTGCACTGCAACGAAACGGCGCGGGCTACGCGCACGCGGCGGCGCGCGCCGGTTCCGGCAATTGAGCTTGCCGCGCATGCGCACCAAAGCCTTAACCGTCCCGTATGCCGGCCTGTGCGCCCTAATTGAAATGCCGTTGCGCATCGGTAATGATATCCCTCCGCGCTGTCGCGAGCACCATTGGAGCTTCATCAGATGAATCGCCGGAACCTGCTTACCTCCGCCCTGCTCCTGTTCGCAGCGCGAAAGCTTCCCCTCCCGGCCTGGGTGGCCCCTGCCCTCGCGCAAGACAAGATGGCCGGCAAGACGGCCAAATGGCGCCACGGCATGTCGGCGTTCGGCGAGCTGAAATATTCCGCCGGCTTCAAGCAATTCGACTACGTCAACTCGCAGGCGCCGAAAGGCGGCTCGGCCTGGCAGATCGCGCTCGGCACCTATGACAGCTTCAACACGGTGGTCGCCGGCATCAAGGGAACGCCCGCCGCCGGCATCGACCAGATTTTCGACACGCTGTTCGTGTCCGCGCTAGACGAGCCGACCAGCGACTACGGCCTCATCGCCGAGGCGGTGAGCTATCCCGACGATATTTCCAAGGCCACGTTCCGCCTGCGTCCGGAGGCCAAATGGCATGACGGCAAGCCGATCACGCCGGAGGACGTCATTTTCTCTTACGAGACCTTCAAGAAGCTGAGCCCGCAACACGCCGCCAATTTCCGCCACGTCGGCAAGGCGGAAAAAACCGGCGACCGTGAAGTGACCTTCACCTTCAGCGCAGCCGGCCAGCGCGATCTACCGAAGACCCTCGGCGAGCTCACCGTACTCCCGAAGCATTGGTGGGAAGGCACCGGCAAGGACGGCAACAAGCGCAAAGTCGGCGAAACCACGCTCGAGCCGCCGCTCGGCAGCGGCCCCTACCGCATCAAGGAATTCTCCGCGGGGCACAACGTGGTCTACGAGCGGGTCGAGAACTATTGGGGCAAGGACCTCAACGTGAATGTCGGCCGCAACAATTTCGACACCCTGCGTTACGAATATTTCCGCGACGCCACCGTCGCCATCGAATCCTTCAAGGCCGGTCATGTCGACTGGCGCGAGGAGAACAGCTCCAAGAACTGGGCGACGGCTTATGACTTCGCGGCGGTGAAGGAAGGCCGCGTCATCCTCGAGGAATTCCCGATCAACAATGTCGGGATAATGCAGGCCTTCGTCTTCAATACCCGGCGCGCCAAGTTCAGCGATCCGCGCGTGCGGCTCGCCTTGAACTACGCCTTCGACTTCGAGGAGATGAACAAGCAGATCTTCTTTGGCCAGTACCACCGCATCAACAGCTATTTCCAGGGCACCGATCTCGCCTGCAGCGGGCTGCCGACCGGCAAGGAACTCGAGCTGTTGAACACGGTGCGCGACAAGGTGCCGCCCGAGCTGTTCAAAAAGCCCTACTCCAACCCGAAGAACGGCAGCCGCGCCAAGGTGCGCAACAACCTGCGCCATGCTCTGCGGCTGCTGCGCGAGGCGGGCTACGTGGTGAAAAACCAGCAGCTCATCGACAAGAAGACGGCCCAGCAGTTCGCCATCGAGTTCCTCGCCAATGCGCCAATCTTCGAGCGCGTCTATCTGTTCTACAAGCCCTCACTCGAACGCCTCGGCATCACCGTGACGGTGCGCACGGTCGACCAGGCGCAATACGTCAATCGCGTGCGGGGCTGGGATTTCGACGCCATCACCTTCGCCTGGGGCGAGTCGCTCACGCCCGGCAGCGAGCTGCGCGGCTATTTCGGCTCGCAGGCGGCCGACAATCACGGCTCGCTCAATATCCCGGGCATCGCAAACCCGGCGGTCGATGCCATGATCGACTCGGTCGTCAAGGCCAAGACCCGGCCCGACCTGCTGTCCGCCTGCCACGCGCTCGACCGGGTGTTGTTGTGGAACAACTACGTCATTCCGCAATGGACCTACGGCAAGGTGCGCACGGCGCGCTGGAACCGCTTCGGCCGGCCCGAACACATGCCGAAATACGGCATGGCGGCGTTCCCGGCGCTGTGGTGGTTCGACCAGGCCAAGTCCGAGAAGCTGGGACCGCGGACGTAACCGGTGGGCGGTGGGATCGCCGCCCCGCCGGTATTTCGCCGTGATTATGTACTGCGCTTGCGAAGCGCGCGCAGACTTACATTACCTGCGCCGCTGTAAAGTGCTGAACTTAAGGGGGCACCGTCTCGCAGGCGAGACGCAGACACGAAGGAAGCGGGCCCCCGCCATGAACGGCTCCAGAGAGCGGAGCGCGAAGGACCGGCTGCGCAGCCGCCAATGTTCTCGGCACCGTGCCGGGCGCGACCGACGTGCAGGTACAGTCGCCGCCCGGCCTGCCGAAGCTCGTGATCAGCCTGCGCAAGTCCGACCTCGAGCGCTGGGGCTTTGATCCGGTAGCGGTGCTGGACGTGATCCGCACCGCTTATCGCGGCGACGTGGTCGGGCAGACCTACCAGGGCAACCAGGTTTCCGACGTGATGGTGCAGGTCGACGACGCCACCCGCCGGAACGTGGCCGCCGTCGGCGACCTGCCGCTGCGCAGCCCCGGCGGCATTTATGTGCGTCTCAGGCAGATCGCCGATATCCGCCTCGCGCCGGGTCGCTATTCCGTCTCCCACATCGGCGCGCGTACGCTGGAAACGGTGACCGCCGACGTGGCCGGCACGGATTTCGCCGCCTTCGTGGCGAAGGCGCGCAAGGCCGTTGCCGCGAACGTGCATTTGCCGGCCGGCGTCTATCTCGAATTCACCGACGCCGCGGCGGCGCAGTCACGCTCGCAGCGCGACCTCGCCATCAATGCACTCATCGCCGGCGTCGGAATCGTGCTGCTTTTGTCGATCGTCACCCGCAACCGCCGCCAGCTTCTGCTGGTGCTGACCAACCTGCCCTTCGCGCTGGTCGGCGGCGTGCTGGCGGTCTACGCCACCGGCGGCCGGCTGTCGCTCGGCGCGCTGGTCGGCTTCGTCGCGCTGTTCGGCATCACGTTACGCAATTCGATCCTGATGATCGCCCATTACCAGCACCTGGTTGAGGAAGAGGGCGCAAGCTGGGGACTGGCGACCGCCTGCTGCCGATCTTGATGACCTCCATCGCCACCGCGCTAGGCGTCACGCCGCTCGCCATCGGCATGGGCGATCCCGGCCGCGAGATCGAAGGCCCCACGGCGGTCGTGATCCTGGGAGGCTTGCTGACCTCGATGATGCTCAACCTGCTGATCCTGCCGACGCTGACGCTGCACTACGGGCGGTTTGAGGCGCAAGAAATCACCGCCCAGCCGGTGGGCCAGACCCGATAGGTGCGGACAATGCGCCGTGCTATCGTTTGCCGGGACGGCGCCGACGCAAACGAACCCGGGGAGGAGACCATGGCCGAGCAGAAATGGCAGATCAGCGGCGAATACATGGAGAGCTGCAATTGCGACTATCTCTGCCCCTGCATCTATACCAATCCGCAAGGCGAGGCGACGCTGGACAACTGCACGGCGGTGATGGCGTTCCGCACCGACAAGGGGCGGAGCGGCGGCGTCAATCTGGACGGCCTCGCCTTCGCACTGCTAATCCGCTCCCGCCGGGTGATGGCGGACGGCGATTGGGCCTTCGCCTGCGTGGTTGACGAGCGCGCCGACGCGGCCCAGCGCGCCGCGCTGTCGGCAATCGTCAGCGGCGAGGCGGGCGGAACGCCGGGCATGATCCGCAGCGCGCTGGTCAGCGACTTCCGCGGCGTGGCGTTCAAGCCGATCGATTTCCGCATGGACGGGCTCAAGCGCTCGGTGTCGATTCCCGGCGCGCTGTCCTTCGAGATCGAGGGCGTGGCCTCGCGCAACCGCAGCGGCGAGCCGTTCTACATCGACAACACGGCGCACCCGGCCAACACGCGGCTAGCGCTGGCGCGCGCCAAGCGGCTGAACGTGGAAGGCTTCGGGCTCGACCTCGCCATGGTGGGTAAGGGCAACAACGGACACTTCGCCCCCTTCGCCTGGGCGGCCTAGATGTCAAACAGCGAAACGCTGCCGCGCCTCATGCTGCGCGAACGCGTCATCATCCAGCTGGCGGTCACAGGCGTCACCGCGCTGTCCTGGCTTTATCTGGTCGAGCTCTGGCGCGCCATGCCGGACATGTCGGCGATGGCGAGCATCGCGATGCCGATGGCGCCGCGCTGGACGCCCTTAGCCTTCGCGCTGACCTTCGCCATGTGGACGGTGATGATGATCGGCATGATGCTGCCGAGCGCCGCGCCGATGATCCTGACCTTCGCCGCGCTTAGCCGGCGCAAAGAGCGAGCCGTGGAACGGATGATGCCGGTGCTGCTGTTTGCCTCCGGCTACCTGCTGGTATGGACCGCGTTCTCGCTCATCGCCACGTTGCTGCAATGGGCGCTCGACCGGCTAGGGCTCTTGTCACCCATGCTCACCACCACCAACGCCCTCATCGGCGGCGCGCTGTTCCTCATGGCGGGCGTGTACCAGCTCACCCCGCTGAAGGAGGCCTGCCTGCGCCACTGCCGCTCGCCCTTCGCCTTCCTGTTCAACCGCTGGCGCGACGGCCTAAACGGCGCGCTCGGCATGGGGCTCGAGCACGGCGCCTATTGCCTGGGCTGCTGCTGGCTGCTGATGGCGCTCTTGTTCGTTGTCGGCGTGATGAACTTGCTTTGGGTGGCGGCGATCACGCTGTTCGTGCTGGCTGAGAAGCTTTTGCGCGGCGGCGCTTGGATCGCGCGTATCAGCGGCGTGGTCATGGCCGGCTACGGGATTTGGCTGGTCGTACAGGTCTAGCGACGCGAGAGCCCATGGTGGCACACGCAGTCGCATGCGAACCCGTCTCTGTGTCCAAATTCCCTGTTAACAGGGAAAAGAACAGGGAATTTCACCTAATCCGTTGCCTTATTGCGACTTTGAAGGCCAATACGCAGGCAAATTCAGAGACTTGTGCAAAATTCCCTATGTAGCGGAACAGGGAAGTGCTTTGAATGATCACGGAAACTGTTCGGGGGTTCAGGGAATCACCGTACGAACTCCGCTCAAAGCTCAGAGGCGGGCATTATCTCGCGCTATTCGCATTTCGCCTGTGGAACAATCGACGATATGGCACCGGTTTTCGTAAATAGCGATGTAACAGCCGAGTTCAAAAGTCACGACCAACCGCAGCACCTTCACGGTGGATTCGCTGGCGTCCAGGTGCTGAGGGCTGATACCGTTGATCAGTCCGCGAACGCCACAATCAAGGCAGCGCCACCAACCCCCGAGAAACGTTCTTCACCCCGATGGGCAAGGTGACACGCAAACCGTCCACCGACGTCGTATTCTGAATCGCGCTCTTCGCTGCATCCTTGTCAGCGGCGCTAAAGCGAGACGCAACAGCCCCCACGACAAAGTCGCCGATTAGGGCGGCGAGCGTTACTATCAACAACACGCGACGCATGTGAGCCTCCTGGGTGGCCCCCTGTCGCGATATCTATGCCGAGCCATGCGGAACGTCTGTGAGCACGCTTACAGAGCCTCAACCATAATGCTGGCGACCACCACTCGGCCACACGCGGAACATGCTAGCGCCCACCGCACGCACAAAAGGTCGCGCCTTGCGCGACGTCATCGGCACCATTAACGATACAATCACTAATGTCATTGTGGTATTTGGCGGATTCGTCGCGCGCTATGTGGGAGATAGCGCGCTCATATACTTTGGCTTTCCTCAGGCGGATGAAGATGGTGCGGAACAGGCAATTCGGGCCGCCTTGCAAGTCGTTGAAACAGTATCCGGCTTAGAGCCACTTCACGGCCACAAAGCAGAGGTCCGGATCGGAATTGCAACAGGCTTGGTTGTCGTTGGCAATGTCGCCGGGGGTAAAGTCCCGCCCGAACTGGATGTCACTGGCGAAACGCCTAATCTAGCAGCCCGATTGCCGAGCGTAGCTAAACCGAATTTTATCATAATTGCGGCGACACACGGCGGCTTGCGGGCGGCCTCTTTAAGTACCGCAATCTCATGCTTCACTTACGGCTCGGCTTGACCGGATTGGCGACGCGAAGGAAATCGCTCAAATCGGCGCGGCGATACGTCGAGAGTTTTCTTATGAACTGCTTTCGGCCGTCGCGGAATTGACTGACACCGAGCTACAAAAAGCCCTCTCGGCCGCAGTTTTAACGGGCTCGAAGATGAGGTCGATCCGATCATAGCCAATGAAGATTCGCCCCATGTCTTCACGATTCCGACAGCGAAGGGCCCTCTTCGCCTGAGAGGCATGAAATAATTTGTCAAGGTGCGCGGTGGCAGCTGGTTCTCCTTGCCGAAAACGAAAGCTATTCAGTTCCTCGCAAGCACTCACTGAGAACGGTACGGCAAATGCTTCCGACGCTTGACGCGCGAAGGTCGCGATACAATCTTGAGCAATCGCCTCGAACAAGCTGCGCGCCCGCCGATCACTGATCGATACGTCCGGGATGGATGCGAGTTCTGTGAGGCGGCGAAATCTCTCCGTACCAGTGCCCGCCGTTCGGGAGCCACGCGCAACTCTGCTGCACGAGAAGCCGCCGGGCTTGTGCACGTCGTGCGTCATCGGTTGCGTTGCGCCTGTAAAGGCCGTGCCACTGCATGGCCGCGTTCCGAACGGAAGCCAAATGCCCGTCAAGAATCTTGGCGATATGGGACATATGTCCCTCCGTTGCCCCACCCGTGGACAGAAAAATAGGGCGCTGGGGCTTTGGCTTCTGTGAGTGCACTCACAGTCCAAAAAAAGGTTTGGTCAGGGGCCAGCACTCGCTTTGGTTGAGCGCGCGCTATTCTTAGCGCCAGGTTTCATTTGCCGCTGGGCTGTTTCGGGAAAATTCGGCCTATTCCCGCGTAAGTCGTTTGCTATAGACTTTACATATAGGGATTTCATTGGTCGCACTGGGTGATACCCTCATGGCGCTTCGCGCAAGCAACCAAATCCGGGCTGAGACTGTCGATAAGCGCTCGTTGCTCCGCGCTCATCCGTTCTTCAAGGGCCTAGACGAAGCGGCAATCGACTGGCTGGTACCGCATGCGCATTCGCGAAAATTGAAAAAGGGATCGGTGCTTTTTCACAAGGGCGATACCGGGACCAAACTCTATGTTGTTTGCTCTGGCGCGGTAAGGATCAGTTGCACATCTGAAGAGGGAAACGATGCAATTCTGAATTTGATCATGCCCGGGGATATCTTTGGCGAAATTTCATTGCTGGATCGTGGTCCAAGAACCGCCGATGCCGTCATTATCGAAGAAAGTGAGATTATGGAAATTGAACGTAAGGACTTCACGGAAGTGCTCCGACGTTATCCGGATGTTGCAATGCGACTGATTGAAATACTCTGCTCTCGCCTGCGCCGCACAAGCGAACAGGTTGAAGATATCGTTTTTCTCAGTTTACCCCACCGCCTCGCGAAGACTCTATTGCATCTACATCAGCGCTCATCATCCGACGAAGCGCCCACCAAGCTGCGCATCACACAACACGAAATTAGTCAAATGATAGGAGCGTCCCGTGAAAGCACGAATAAACAACTGCGAGAGTGGGAGCGCCACAAATGGTTGCGGCTTGAGCGTAACTGTATCGTAATTATAGCGCCCGAAAGCTTAAAAAGCCTTGTTCCCGAGTCCGAGTAAATTAATTGAGAATTGCAACGTCGGCCGGCAGGTATGCGATTGAGCCGGCCTGCCCATTGTCGGAAACTAGATCCCGACGTATTGGTGGTGCAAGCCAACCATAGGGCTCGATGGGCCAGGCTCGACGCCACCGGTTTCAACTTCGACTTCAGGAACTAATCGAGCCAGCCAGTTTGATCCATCCGGGTCTATCTCGGCCGCAGCCCGTTCTCCGCACGGGTTGGCTGACTCGCAGTAGAAGCACGCTGCGCCCGACTCGATCACGAAGGCCACGTCGGCCTGCGCGAACTCGGAATTAATGTTCGCCAGCAGGACGTTCACCAGCAGCACGTTCATATGATGGGGCATGCGGCCGGCCACCGGATGGACGGCGTATTTGATTTCGACGCCCTCCTCGTTAAGCACGTCGGCCATCTCGCGCAGCACCGCGTGAGCGACCTAAAATTATCACGTTCGTGCGGGAGCACGCCGCCTTGATCTGGATCAAAGACACCGCGGTTTCCCAGCAACACTCTTTTTGCCCATGTGGGGTCGGGTCCCTTACCGCAACCCCGCACTCGCATGCGAACTCGCATACGATTTTGGGAGCGAAAAAATGACTTCGCGGCATTCCGGTAGCGCTGCTGGGCCCGCTTCGTTTCATCTCACCTTCGGCAAAACGAGCCGTGTCGCGCTCTTTGTGGTGGCGACGATGGGCGGTGCCTTTCTTCTCCTGAACCTGCTGATGGTGCGGCCCGCCGTGGCGCAGGGCATCCTCGCCGACGGGGACGCAGCTGTGACGAGCTTTTCGGGGACGCTCCTGCCACCGCTGATCGCGCCCGGCCAGGATCCGGCGCAATTCACCGTGATCGACCCGAACGGCGCGTCGCTGCGCGAAATTCAGCTGCAGGCGCCGGGCGGCGCGCCGCAGGGCCAGGTCGTGCAGGCACCGAAGGGACTCACCGTCACCGCGGCGCAAATTGGGCAAGTGTTCTCCGTCGCACTCGACGACGCCAACCCGCCCAACATCTATGTCGCGGCCACTTCGGTCTACGGCCTGCCCATCGTCGACGCCAACGGACAGCGCCTCGCACACGGCGCGCCGGGCGCGCACTTTATGCCAGGCCTGTTCGGCCCGGCGCCGGGCGGCCCCGGCTCGATCTGGCGCATCGACGGCCAGACCGGCGAGGTGGGCCTGTTCGCCACCGTCACGTTCGAAGGCAAGCCCAATGACGGTCCTGCGCTCGGCGGCCTCGCCTTCGACAATGCCTCGCACACGCTGTTCGTCGCCGATCGCGAGACCGGCATAATCCACGCCTTCGACATGAACGGCACCGAGCGCGCCCGCTACGACCACGGATTCACAGGACGCGAGGCGGGCGGCTTGCCGCAGGTGCAGTTCGACCCCTCACTCCGGCTCGACATTACGAGCCCGCAGTTCCAGCCGCTGGTGCCGTCGACCTGGGGTTACGCGCCGGCGTCGCGGCGCGTGTTCGGCCTCGCGGTGCACGAGGGCCGGCTCTACTACGCGGTCGCCGAGAACCTTCAGGTGTGGTCAGTGTCGATCACGCCGGAAGGTGGGTTCGGCACCGACGCGCGTGTCGAGGTCACGGTGCCGCCGGGACAGGGACCGAGCGAGATATCGAAGATCACGTTCGACGATTCGGGACGCATGCTGCTCGCCGAGAGAATGGCGCCCTCGCCGGCGGTGAACTTCACCGCGCTCACGACCGCGGGCGGCCGTGTGCTGCGCTATACGCACACGGCCACGGGCTGGACCCCGGACGCGTTCGCGGTCGGCTTTGCGGCCGGCAACCGCGCCGGCGACGGTGGCGTCGCGGTGGGCTACGGCTATGCCAACGGCCAGATCGACCACAACGCCTGTGCGGGCTTCGTCTGGATGACCGGCGAGCAGTTGCGCGTTGCGGCTGACCCGGTACTCGCAAGCCAACTCGCGCAGGGCGGGGCTGCGAACGTGAACGGCCTGCAGGGCAGCGCCGCCGACGCCGTCCTCCCCGCCAATGCGCCACCACTGCAAAGCTACTTCATCGATCTTGACGATCATTTCACGGACGCCAATGCCCGCGGCCAAGTCGGCGACGTCGCCGTGCGCCGCGACTGCGCGCCCGGTGGGGCCGGCGCACCTGCGCCCGGCGTCGCTGAAACCCCCACTGGCCCGGCACCGGTCGAGCCGGGCGCGGAGGGAGCACCTGAACCCGAGCAACCCGCGGAACAGACAGCAGAAGGGCCACCGGAATTCGATTTCGGACCGGAAGGCTTCTTTCCCGGCTGGCCGGATTGGCCACCGCCGCCGCCACCGGTGTGCCCAGTGGGCACCCACCCGGAGCCGAATGGGTTGCAGTGCTGCGGCGCGGGCGAGATTCCTGGTGTCGATGGGACGTGCACATCGGCATGCGCGAATGGCTCAGCCAACACGGCGGCCTGCTACCACGGGTTCGACCCTGCCAATCCCCCGGCTCCAGGAAATCACGGAACCTGCTGGGATGGCTCGGCCGCAGTGCCCGTCGCCGGCTGTCCTGCTGGATTTGTCTGGACGATGGCCTGCAACAAATGTCCGAAGCCGCCGCTTAAGCGGTGCCCATCGGGTTCCAACGAGGTCTCCGGGACGGTGCCTGGATGGGGCGCCGGCGGCAGCGCCTGGGAGTGGAGCAACGTGCGCTGTGATGCGATCAACCCGCTCGTCGTTTGTTTGTTCGGCCAACAGAAGAACATGAACGGCGATTGCCAGCCCCTGTGCCCCGCCGGCGAGACGGCCTATCCGGTCAATCGCTGCTGCGTGAACGGCACGCACGTGAACGCGCTCGGCCAGTGCCCGGGCGTCATCGTGCCGCCGGAGTGGTATCTGGACTTCCTCGCCACCGGCACCGGCCCGTGCCTACTGCCAAGCGGGAATTGCTCCTATTACGAGTTCACCATCACCGGGCGCCGGCGTTTCGGCCAGGGCTCGCTCCGTGTGCACATCACGTTGCCGCCGGACTCCGCCTTCCCCGACACCCGCGTGATCCGGGGATCGAAGTATTGTCCGCCCTCGGCCTGGAAGTGCAGCAAGACCGGCAACGGTTTCACCTGCAGCGCCGAAGACTGCGGGCTGGCGCCCGGCGACCAGGTGGTGCTACGCACCGAGGGGCGTGTTGTCCCCAACCTGACCCAGCCGCCGCCAGCGCCGATCGACAAGACCGCCTGCGCCGTCCTGTCATGGCAGGCATTGCCCGGTCCCGGCCGCACCGTGATCGAGCAACTGACCGACACCGGCAAGGCCACGCCGCCGCCGCAGGGGGCGACCAATGGCGCCGGCACCGATCAGTTCGGCCGCACCTCTAGCCGCAAGGCCTGTTGGACCATCCGGGTGGTGGGCCGGGCGCCGACACCGACTTGTCCGCCCAACTATGTCGCGACCCCGAACGGCCAATGCTGCCTGGAGAGCCAGATGACGCGGGATGGCGTGTGCTGTCCAGTGGGGCAGAAGCCGGATCAGCGCCGGCAGACCTGCGTGCCGGTCAGCCCGCCGACCGTGGTGGTACCGCCGGTGGTGACGCCGCCGGCGGTGGTGACCCCGCCCCCGCGCGTGCGCCCCTGCCCGCCCGGCACCCATCGGCGCGGACGGCGTTGTGTGCCCGACTTGGCGCCGTGCCCGAAGGGCACCCATCGGGTCGGCCAGCACTGCGTGCCGCACGTCACCGCCTGTCCGCACGGTACGCATCGCGTCGGCCGGCGCTGCGTGCCAAACGTCGCCGCCTGTCCGCGCGGTACGCATCGGGTCGGCCGGCGCTGCGTGCCGAACGTCACCGCCTGTCCGCGCGGTACGCATCGGGTCGGCCGGCGCTGCGTGCCGAACGTCACCGCCTGTCCGCGCGGTACGCATCGGGTTGGCCGGCGCTGCGTGCCGGTAGCCAAACCGTCGCCTGTCCGGCCGACGCGGCCGATCCGGCCACACCCGAGTTACCGGTGAGGTCGAGGGTAGGTGGCCTCACTCTCGCCTCGTCCTTACCGCGCTCGGATCGTCGATCAGTCGGAGCGCGGCGGCTATCTTGTGCGGCGAGATTGTAAGTCCGCGAAAGTGAAAAGAGGCCGCCAATTGAGGCGGCCACGCAAAAAACCTCGGCAAGGGGGACCGCCGAGGTACAGAGGCCATTGTGGGCAAGTCCGATTAGATGTGCGTCTAGTTTGGTGCAGCGATGCCAAATCGCGAGTCCGGCTCGACGCTGCGGTTCGGACCCGCGTGTCAGTCAAACGCATGGCGGTATCTCCACGCCGAATGGCTTGACGGTATTCCCCGACTTTGAGGTCATAGACACCGTCAATTTTATTGACTGAAAGCGGTGATTGACGGCTTGCCGTGAACTTCACAGGACTTTTTGGATTGCGATTTCAAGGGCCTAAAAGCCAATGGCGGACGAGCGCGAACAATTGCGAACGGGGATGTGGTGGCGCACGCAGTCAGATGCGAACCGGTCTCAGCACGGCATTTCCCTGAAAGAAGAGAAATTTGCAGGGAATTTTTGCATTTGCAGGGAAAGTGCCAATCGGCGGTTCCGAAAAAGCTAACGTCGATCGGGCGTTGGGGCCCAATTTCCCTACGCAAATGAGCAGGGAATTTTATTGGGCCGAATTGGAAAATTGGCGGGGCGAGCAGCGAAAATTCGGGCGCGATGAGGCCCCCATTTTGCAATCCTTGATACTCGTACATCGCTACCCCGGACCTAGAGGCGGGCGGTACGCTACCGGCGGCCTAGTGCTAGGGTAGTTGTCCCGTGGCGCGGTGCCGTGCTCGACCGACCATTAGCGGGGGCCTCAGCCACCGCCGTTCGGTCTGCCCGCGCCAATTTCGCAGGCGGTAGGGCTCATGGCCTATATGCCACCGTGGGAACGGCTGTCTGACGCGCTGAAGCGGGTCATGGAGGCCAATGGGCTCTCGCAGAGTGATGCGCAGGCCGATATCTGCCGTGACATCACTAATAGAGCCGTCAGGGTCCAGGCCAAGCTCGGGAGGCAGGCTCCTCCAAGGCACATGACCTCCAGATATACTGTCCTCAAAGGGGAAGATTTTCAGATCCCAAGGAGCCTGAAACCTGAGGACCTGGACTGGCGGGCGTCACGCCCGTCAAACCATGGGTGCTCCGCCGGGAAGCCTTTAAATTGCCCGGCCTCTGGGACCTTGAGTGGATCGAGCTCTCCAAGGTCGACGTTACGAACGAGTTGTGCGCGACCCGGAAGTACGAAAAGCCTGCCCAAAAGACCTCCAGTAAGATGGGCTCAAGACGCAGAAGCCGCCCCGTATTTGAGCGTGCTCAGCGCGCCTCAGAAGCGCTGTACCCCGACGGCACGCCCAGGCAGGCCGACATTCCCAACAAGGTCTTATGCGGAAAAATCGCCAAATGGCTCGAGAAAAAGGGCCTTCCCCCAAGCTATGAAAGGACCGACCGGCAGGATGACCAATCTCACCCAGCAAGGCTCGCTCGGAGTCCGAAAGCCGCAGCCGCCCTTTCAATTGCGCCTTCATGACCCGGTTCTCGGCTGCCAGGTATTCGTTCCGCGCCAGCAACTCCTGGTCCACCATGCCGGTGACATAAGCCAGGATGTGCATCCAATCCATCAATCTCACCCTCTTCAATAGCTCCCCTCGCTTGCTGCAAAACTGTAGTGGGCGCGACTAGGCGCGGCTAGATCAGCGATGCACCAACCCCCGTCATTTCTGCGGTTTCAATTTTTTACCAAACGAGATCAACGCGATCATGGTCTGCCAGGGTGGTCCGATTCCCTCCCCTAATCAATGCGGATGAGGTTTTCGGCACACACATCAACCGCCGTTCCCAGACCCATCTTTCTTGAAACCGCGAAACGCCCAACCCGCGGCTAAACCGAAGAGCAAAAGGGCAATCGGCGGACCAAAGAACAGGACTGGTATCGAGAGGAAATCACCGAGAGTTTGGAGTCTGCCTTTTATGCCAACGAGAATCAGATAGACGATCCACCCCATGATCCACGCAGCGGACAGCACTAGCCATACGCGGAATAATCCGCGCCGCCAATTCAGCTCGGGTACACTTCGCTGGTTGATGGATCCTCGACGAGGAATTCCAAAGTTGGTCACAGCGAATTCCTACGCGTCACTATGAATGGCTGAGCGGCGAACCCGGCGCGACAACAGATATACGACCACCGGGACACCGACCACCATAACAAACAAAAAGAAATACGGTAGCCGCAAAGTGTTGGAGCGGGAATAATAATCTGTAATTTCCAAAACCCAATAGCCCTCCCAGAGGATGAGCATGACAAATCCAAATGCTATGAGGCCGCGGGGACAGCCACTACTCGCCGTATCAGGTTCTATCACGGCACCTGGATCAGCCTTTCTGACCCTTTGGCGCAAAGGCCCCTTAACTTCCTTGTTTCGGCGACGCCCAGAAGACCAATTCTTTATTGCTTCCGCGACCAAATAGATCAGGCAGCCGATAGCAATTACCCAGCCAAAAATGGACAGTAGTTGCAACACGGGTCTTAAGCTCCTCGAGCGATTCTCATGGGCTACTGCCGACGAATGTTGATACCGAGGTCGCCGCAAATCCATGCGACAAAATCGCCGAGCCGTGGCGGACTTATGGCAAGAATATGAATGCGGTTTGTCCGCAGCCAACACACTGGCACTTATGGTTCGATATGCAGATGCCTGTGT
>JARRNI010000008.1:0-27431 GCA_037385125.1 Pseudolabrys sp. | reverse complement strand
TCCTCCGGCGCCGGCGACACCATCTTTTTCGGCCCCGAGGCCGAGTTCTTCGTGTTCGACGACGTCAAATACGCCGCCCTGCCTTACAACACCGGCTTCAAGCTCGACTCCATCGAGCTGCCGATCAACTCCGACACCGACTACGAAGGCGGCAATCTCGGCCACCATATCGGCACCAAGAAGGGCTATTTCCCGGTGCCGCCGCAGGACACCGCGCAGGACATGCGCTCGGAGATGCTCGGCGCCATGGCGCGCATGGGCGTCAAGGTGGAAAAGCACCACCACGAGGTCGGCTCGGCCCAGCACGAGCTCGGCATGAAGTTCTCGCCGCTCACCCAGATGGCCGACCAGTTGATGATCTATAAGTACTGCATCCAGCAGGTCGCGCAGATCTACGGAAAGACCGCAACCTTCATGCCGAAGCCGGTCTACGGCGACAACGGCTCCGGCATGCACTGCCACCAGTCGATCTGGAACGCGGGCAAGCCGATGTTCGCCGGCAACAAATACGCCGACCTGTCGGACATGTGTCTGTCCTACATCGCCGGCGTCCTCAAGCACGCCAAGGCGATCAACGCCTTCACCAATCCGTCGACCAACTCGTACAAGCGCCTGGTGCCGGGCTTCGAGGCGCCGGTGCTGCTCGCCTATTCGGCGCGCAACCGCTCGGCCTCCTGCCGCATCCCCTATGCCACCAACCCGAAGGCCAAGCGCGTCGAAGTGCGCTTCCCCGATCCGATGGCCAACCCCTACCTCGCCTTCGCGGCGCTGTGCATGGCGGGCCTCGACGGCATCAAGAACAAGCTCGATCCGGGTTCGGCCATCGACAAGGACCTGTACGACCTGCCGCCGGCCGAGCTGAAAGAGATCCCGACGGTTTCCGGCTCGTTGCGCCAGGCGCTCGAGGAGCTCGACAAGGACCGCGAGTTCCTCAAAGCCGGCGGTGTGTTCGACGACGACTTCATCGACTCCTACATCGATCTGAAGATGGAAGAGGTGATCCGCTTCGAGCACACCCCGCATCCCGTCGAGTTCGAGATGTATTACTCGGCGTAAGCCATTCCTCCCAGCATTGCACGTCGCGATGCGAACTCAACGGGCGCTCCGCAAGGAGCGCCTTTTTTTGCCGCCCGCGCCGCGCAGCCCGCGCGCGCCAGACGCGCCGGCGACCGGCCGGTCAGACCATCAGGGAGATCACTAGCGCCATGGCTGCGGTGACGGCGGCCGCGGAAGGCCGTGCCGACCGCGTACAGGATCGTCTCCAGGGCGAACACGGTGATCCAGTTGATCGCGATGTCCGCCGGCATGAAGGCACGCATGGCCAGCGGCATCAGGAAGATCGCGGCGTGCAGGCCGGGCACCACCACGGTGGCCACGCGCGAGCGCATCGACTTGCGCCGCTCGCGTGACAGCTCGAGCGCGATGAAGAAGGTATAGCTTGCCACCACGAAGACGCCGAGCGTGAAACGCGCCGCGCTGCCGTCGGCAAACAGCAGCAGCTGACACAGCACCAGCCAGATCGCGGCGCCGGCGCAGGCGGCCAGCGGCCGCAAGGGCCGCCCGCGAAACAGCCGCACGCCGTTCCAGATCATGCCGCAAGCCACGAAGATCATGGCGAACGGCAATTCCTGCGGCAGCGGCACCCATGGCTGCGGCGCACCCCACAGGGCGAGCGCGGATGCGCCGATCAGGTAGGCCGCGCCCCACCAGGCGAGCGCGCGCACGTCGCGCTGTTGCAGCCAGGCGAGCATCAGAAACAGCCCGAGCAACGCGACGATGCACACCATCACGAAGGCGAGCGTCGGGCCGTCCAAAAACGAAAATCCGAGATTGGCCGCGTCGAGCGTTACAATTCCGCTTTCGCGCTTGAGAGCGCCCCCCTTTGATGACCGACCGAACGCCGGCGCGGCGGTAACATAGGCCGCCGGCCGTAGGAAAAGCGTTGCGCACAAGCGCGCGCTTCGACGAAAGACTTACGCGAATTGTCGCTAAAACTGTCGGAAAGCTGAACGGAATAGCGAAAGGGCGCGCCCTGCGGCGCGCCCTTCGCGGTCTCGTATGAACGTTCTGCGCGCGCTCAGCGCTTGGAGAACTGGAACGAACGGCGGGCCTTGGCGCGGCCGTACTTCTTGCGCTCGACCACACGCGAATCGCGAGTGAGGAAGCCGCCGCGCTTGAGGGCCCCGCGCAGCTCGGGCTCGAAATGCGTGAGCGCCTTGGCGAGCCCATGGCGCACCGCGCCGGCCTGGCCCGACAGGCCGCCGCCGGAGACGGTGCAGACCACGTCGTATTGGCCGTTGCGGTTGGTGGCGACCAGCGGCTGCTGGATCAGCATGCGCAGCACGGGACGCGCGAAGAACTGCTCGACCGCCTTGCTGTTGACCTCGATCTTGCCGGCGCCCGGCTTGATCCAGACGCGGGCGACCGCGTTCTTGCGCTTGCCGGTCGCATAGGCGCGGCCCTGCGCGTCGAGCTTCTGCTCGTATGTCGGCGCTTCCGGTGCGGCCGGCTTGAGGGTGCCCAGCTCTTCGAGGGACTGTACGGTCTCAGCCACGGTCAGGCGCTCCTCACGTTCTTGCGGTTCATGCTCGCGACGTCGACGGCTTCCGGCTTCTGCGCCTCGTGCGGATGCTCGGCGCCCGGATAGACGCGCAGGTTTCCGAGCTGGCGCCGCCCGAGCGGCCCGCGCGGCAGCATGCGCTCGACCGCCTTCTCGACGATGCGCTCTGGGAAGCGGCCACTCATGATCTGCCTGGCCGAGCGCTCCTTGATGCCGCCGATATAGCCGGTGTGGTGGTAGTAGACTTTCTGGTCGCGCTTGCCGCCGGTGAACACCACTTTGGCGGCGTTGATGACGATGACATTGTCCCCGTCGTCGACATGGGGCGTGTAGCTCGGTTTGTGCTTGCCGCGCAGCCGCATGGCCACGATCGAGGCGAGACGACCGACCACCAGCCCGCTGGCATCGATGGTCACCCATTTCTTCTCGACCTCGGCGGGCTTGGCCGAATAGGTCTTCATGGCGGGATATCCTGAAAAAGCCTGAGAAATCCGGAACGGCTCGACTAGCCGGGCGCGCCGAAGTGACCGGGTTCTAGCCGAGCGGGCGGGTCCGGTCAATGCGAATTGGCTCTTATTTATATATTCATATCAACGCCTTATAATAATGGTATTCTGTTACCCGAGACTAATTACCGGTATCGGGGACCAAATAGGTCGAGGTGACATGCGCCACCGGATCGTCCTCGCCTTCCGAAAAGATTGTCACTTCGCCAACAACCAGCCGCCTGCCCACTTTCAGCAGCCGCGCATCCGCGAGCAGATCGGCATGGCCCGGCTTGCGCAGAAAATTAATGGTCAGATTGGTGGTTACCGCCAGCGGCTGCCGCCCCACCGCCGAAAACACCGCGACATACATGGCGAAATCGGCGAGCGCCATCATGGTCGGGCCGGAGACGGTGCCACCGGGACGCAGGTGCTCTTCGTGGAACTGGCGACGCACCCGCACGTCGCCATAGGCCACGCGCTCCACACTGAGGCCGCAGCCCGCAAAGAAAATCTGCGGAAACACCTCGTGCAGCAGTTGCTCGATTTCGTCGCGGTTGAGCGCCGGCGCCGGCATCACACCCCCCTGGCCGGCGATCCGGCGCCCTAGTCTATGGGGGGCGCCGCTCGGTTCCGTCAATCCTTGCCGTAGAGCTTTCGCAATTCGTCCTTGGCCTTTTCCAGCTTGGCCTTGCGGGTCTTGGACAGGCCCTTGCCGGCGCGGTTGATGTAGAACACCAGCATCGACATGGCGGAGCGATAGGGCTCGGACTTGCGCTGCGTGCTCTCGTCGGCGGAGCGCTTGAGCGAAGCGGCGATGGCGCGCGGGCTGTCGAGGGTGAATACGCCCTCTTCCAGCATGAGCGCGTGGCTTTCCTCGGTTACGCGCTGGGACCAGCGCTTTGCCTTGGCCTTGGAGGCCTTGCGTTTGGTTTTCGGCGTCTTGCGCTTTGCCATGCGGTTTCGTCCCGGCAGAGCAACGCGACAAGCTTAGCCCAAGTTCCGCGGCCTTGCATGGGGGCAGCTTCGGGTTAAGTATCGCATCCCATGAGCCTGGAAACCGCCGCCCGCCCAACCGCAACCGCCGCTCCCGTGCTCAAGCGCCAGCGCGACGGCGAAATCGCCATTTTAGCGCTGAACCGGCCGGCCGCGCGCAACAGCCTGTCGGAGGGGCTGCTGGCGGCGCTGAGCGAGGCCTGGCGCGATATCGCCGCCGATCGATCGGTCCGCGCAGTGGTGCTGGCGGCCGAAGGGCCCGCCTTCTGCGCCGGTCACGACATGAAAGAACTGACTTCACGACGCAGCGACGTCGACGGTGGCCGCGCGTATTTCAAGCACATCATGTCCACCTGCAGCGTCATGATGCAGCAGATCGTCATGCTACCGCAGCCGGTGATCGCGGCGGTGCAGGGCATCGCCACCGCGGCTGGCTGCCAGCTGGTGGCGAGCTGCGACCTCGCGGTCGCCTCGCAGGCGGCAAAGTTCGCCACGCCGGGGGTCGACATCGGCCTGTTCTGCTCGACGCCGATGGTGGCGCTGTCGCGCAACGTGCCGCGCAAAGTGGCGATGGAAATGCTGCTGACCGGCGACATGGTGCCGGCCGACAAGGCCGCGCAGATCGGCCTCGTCAACCGGGTGGTGGCGCCGGGCGAGGAGCGGCAGGCGGCGCTGGCGCTGGCGCGCCAGATCGCTTCGAAATCGTCGTACACGGTCAAGACCGGCAAGGAGGCGTTCTACCGCCAGATCGAGCTTGGGCTCGCGGAAGCATACGATTACGCCTCCGAGGTGATGACCGAGAACATGATGGCGCACGACGCCGAGGAAGGCATCTGCGCCTTCATCGAGAAGCGCACGCCGACATGGGAGGACCGCTGATGACTCTTGCAGTCGCCCGCCGCCCCGACCGTTCCGCGCTCGTGCGCTGGTTCTTCGCCGGCGGCGCCTGGGGGCTGACGCTGGCCGCCTACTTCTTCGCGGTGAACACGCCGTCATGCGGCCTGCCCTGCCCGAGCGATGTCGCGGTCACCACCGGCATCTGCATGGCCACCGGCTGGCTGACCATCGGGCCGTTCGCGGCCTTCGCCGGCAGGCGCTCACGGCCAGGGCCGCAATGAACCACGACCAGTATCCCGACACTTATATTCGCGGCATTCTCAACACGGTGAAGACCATCGCCATGGTTGGCATCTCGCCGAAGGAGAACCGGCCGAGCTATTTCGCCTTCAAGTATCTGCTCGAACGCGGCTACCGCATGATCCCGGTCAACCCGGGCCAGGCCGGCAAGGAGATCCTCGGGCAGAAGGTCTATGCCAAGCTTTCCGACATTCCCGAGCCGGTCGACATGGTTGACATTTTCCGTGCCTCGCAGCACGTGAAGCGGGTCGTCGAAGAGGCGCTGACGCTGACGCCGAAACCGCGCGTGATCTGGATGCAGCTTACCATCCGCAACGACGAGGCCGCCGAGCTCGCCGAAGAGGCCGGGCTGAAAGTGGTGATGGACCGCTGCCCGAAGATCGAGTACGGCCGGCTGTCGTCGGAGATTTCCTGGTTCGGCGTCAACTCGCGCACGCTGTCATCGAAACGCGCGCAGTCGCTCGGCAAAGGCGTGCAGCGCATGCGCATCGGCGCGGATGCGCAAAAAGGAGACGGCCGTTAGCGCACCTTTCTCTTTCGCTAGTCCCCGCGAACCACCCCGCTCCCGACACCAAAAAGTCCATTGCGGACACGGCGGCCATGCAGCCGCCGCAGTGATGACGGCGAATTAATCCCAGGCTGGATAATTCACGCGATCTGAACGTCGACCGGCACCGCCCGATTGAGCGTATGCCCAACGGGTGACGTGCTGACCACCTTATCGTGCAGCGCTTGGATGGCTTGCGGCGTAGCGTCGCTGTCGATCTTCACTTTCACCGAGATGTTGCTGAACCCCGCATGTCCATCCTTCAGTCCGAGAAACGTATGAAGATCGAGATCGCCTTCAACATCAATCGTTAGATTCTTGATGGTAATTCCGGCGGCCGTGGCATTGGCGGCATAACCGACAGCGAGGCAATTGCCGAGTGCGGCAAGAACTTGCTCAACCGGATTGGGGCCCGTATTCGTTCCTCCAAGTTGAGTAGGCTCGTCGGACTTCGCTGATGCAAACTCGCGAATTTTGGCTTCTGAACGGAATCCGCCGTTCCACTTCACTTCGGCATTCCATTTCGTCGCCGCCACATCGGGACTTTCTTGAATTTTTTTGGCCAGGCTGGCGACACTACCAATATCAACGTCGTTCAAGGTAGTGGTGACGGTTTGGGTCATTTGTTGGTCCCCCCTCGTTCGGGCTTTGTTGCCCGGTGAACCTGCAAGTTAGCAGCTTTTGGAAAGTTGCCAAGCGCGGCCGTCGGCATCCCTGACTTGCATTATAAATACACGCTCAAGATAAATACACGCTCAAGTTACGGACGTCATTCACCGCCAAACTGTCGCCTTGACGCTGCACCTACTCGCCCCCTTTAATCCGCCCGTCATTCAAATCGGCCGCACGGCCGCAAACAACAAAAGGACGGGGGATATGGCCGACGGCGAACGCATTCCGGGATTCTCGACGCTTTCGATTCACGCCGGCGCCAAGCCCGATCCGACAACCGGCGCGCGCATCACGCCGATCTACCAGACCGCGTCCTACGTGTTCGACGATGTCGATCACGCCGCCGCGCTGTTCGGCCTGCAGACCTTCGGCAATATCTATACCCGCATCGGCAATCCGACCTGCGCCGTGCTGGAAGAACGCGTGGCGGCGCTGGAAGGCGGCACCGCGGGGCTGGCGGTCGCCTCCGGCCACGCCGCGCAGGTGGTGGTGATGCACGCGCTGATGCAGCCGGGCGACCAGCTCGTAGCGTCGAAGAAGCTCTATGGCGGCTCGATCAACCAGTTCAACCATTCCTACAAAAATTTTGGATGGGAGGTGGCCTGGGGCGATCCGGACGACATCGAAAGCTTCGGCAAGGCGGTGACGGAGAAGACCAAGGCGATCTTCGTTGAATCGATCGCTAACCCGGGCGGCGTCATCACCGACCTCGAGGCGGTCGCCAACGTCGCGCGCAAGGCCGGCGTGCCGCTGGTCGTCGACAACACGCTGGCCACGCCCTACCTGTGCAAGCCGATCGACTACGGTGCAGACGTGGTGGTGCATTCGGTCACCAAGTTTCTCGGCGGCCACGGCAACTCGATCGGCGGCATGATCGTCGACGGCGGCTCGTTCAACTGGTCGCGCGACAACAAGTATCCGATGCTGTCGGAGCCGCGCCCGGAATATCAGGGCATCGTCCTGCACGAGACCTTCGGCACTGTCGAAGCGGCCGGAAGTGGCGTGGGTGAGCTATCCCGGCCTGCCCGGCGACAAGTATCACGAACTGGCGAAGAAATACGCGCCCAAGGGCTGCGGCGCGGTGTTCACCTTCGGGCTCAAGGGCGGCTACGACGCCGGCGTCAAGCTCGTTTCCAATGTCGAGCTGTTCTCGCATCTCGCCAATATCGGCGACACCCGCTCGCTCATCATCCATCCCGCCTCGACAACGCACCGACAACTGTCCGACGCGCAAAAGACGCAGGCCGGCGCCGGACCGGACGTGGTGCGGCTGTCGATCGGGCTGGAGGATAAAGAGGACATCATCGCCGATCTCGAGCAGGCGATGACGGTCTAACGGCCTCATGGTGAGGAGCGCGCGTTGGCGCGCGTCTCGAACCATGAGGCCGCCCCATCCTTCGAGACGCGCTGCTTCGCAGCGCTCCTCAGGATGAGGCGGGAAACGCAACGCCAGCCGGTTACTTCTTCAACGTGCGCTCGACATAAGCACGGATGTAATCGAGCGTCGCCGGCGCCGCCCAGATATCGGTGATCGCCTTCTCCGTCGCGGCGCCGCTTGCCGCCATGCGCTCGGCCACCGGCTGGCGGACCTGCGCCTTGGTCTGCGCGAATGCGGCCGGCGACAGCGCAGCCAGTTCCTGCGCCACCGCGTAAGCATCTTCCAACAGCTCCGCCGGCTCCGCCAGTTCGTCGATCCAGCCGCGCTGCACGGCGGCGTCGCCGTCGTAGGTCGCCCCGCTGTAGGTCACTTCGGGGAGATACTGCGGCGGCACCGCAAAGCGCACCACCTCGAAAGCGAGCGCCGGAAATGGCACGCCCACCAGCAATTCGGTGACGCCGATGCGGCCCGTCCCGCGCGCCATGATGCGGCGGTCGGCGCAAGATGCCAGCACGCAGCCGCCGGCGATGGCATGGCCGTTGATCGCCGCGACCACCGGCTTGGGATGATAGAACACGGCGTCATAGAGCTTGTGCAGGCTGGGCAGGAACCGGCGGACGTAATCGGCGCCGCCCCCGCTCAGCCGAACGAGGTCGACACCGGCGGAAAAGACCTTGCCCTCGGCCGTCAGCACCACCGCCTTGGCTTCGGACGATGCGGCCAGTTCCTGAAAACGCGCGGCCAGCGCCTCGCAGAATTCGGTGTCAAGCGCGTTGACCTTGCCGTGGCGCATGGTGACCACGGCGATGCCGTCGCTGATTTTCGTGTCGATCACGCCGCGGCCCGCAAAGGCGCCGGCCGCGGCGCGGTCAGATCGACGCGGTGCCACAGCCGCTCGGCATGCACGATGGCAAGGGTGAACACCACAATCGCCAGCATCTGATGGGCGAGCGCGAGCGAGTGGTAAGCGAACGGGAACGAGACCGGCGGCCCATGCAGCACCGTGACGATGCCTAGCGCGGCCTGCAGCGTCACCAAGACGGCGAGCAGAATGGCGCTGCGTGCTTCCCGCCGCACGCGCCAGGCGTCGAACGCGTGCAGCACGGCCAAGAGCCAGATGGTGTAGGCCACCATGCGATGATCGAATTGCACGGTGAGCGTATTCTCGAAGAAGTTTCGCCAGGCCGGCACGTCGTGGAAGAACTGGCCGAACGAAGGAAGGAAGGAGCCGTCGATCAGCGGCCAGGTGTTGTAGACCCAGCCGGCATGGCTGCCGGCAACCAGCGCGCCGAGATAGATCTGCAGCAGCACCAGCGCGGCGATGGCCAGCGCGCCGATGCGCACCCGCGCCGGCGCCTGCACCGGGCGCCGATACGCAATCTGCTGAGCGGTCCACAACACGCCCGCGAAGATCGCGGTGGCGAGCGTGAGATGGAAGGCGAGCCGATATTGCGACACGCTGACGCGTCCGGAGCCGGCAAGCCCCGATGACACCATCCACCAGCCGACCGCACCGAGAAAGGCGCCGGCGCCGAACAGCATCCATAGCCGCGCCTTCAGCCGCGGCGGCACCCAGCCGCGCCAGACGAAGAACAGGAACGGCAGCAGGAACACCATGCCGACCAAGCGCGCCAGCAGCCGATGCGTCCACTCCCACCAATAGATGCGCTTGTACTGGGCGAGGCTCATGCCGCGGTTGAGTTCCTTGTACTGCGGAATGGCCTGATAGGCCTTGAATTCGGCCTCCCAGGCGCTTTGCGACAAAGGCGGCACCATGCCGATGACCGGCTTCCATTCGGTGATGGAAAGCCCCGATTCAGTGAGCCGCGTAGCGCCGCCCACCACCAAAGTGAGGAAAATCATGGCGGCGACGCAGAGCAGCCAGACGCGCACAGCGAGCGCGTTATGGGTCGGAACGGGCGTTGGCTCTCGCATGAAACGGCTTGCTTGTGAGGGACGGCGCGACCATATAGTCACGCCTCGTCCACTGCAAATTACCATTGTGAGAGCGACATCATGACCATGCGCACCCGCAAGCTGATCGGCGCCTTTGCCCTCATCGCGCTGGTGGTCGCCTGGAGCCTAGTGGCTATGGCGCTGGCGCAGTCGGCGCTGACCGACATCAACGGGTTGGTGGCGGCGATCTACTACGTGGTGGCGGGGCTGGGCTGGGTGCTGCCGGCCATGCTGCTGGTGAAATGGATGGGACGGCCGGACGCGCCGGGAGCTTGACCCTTAGCGGTCAGGCCGCGTTCACCCGGCGGAAGCGGTTCCAGAAGGCGGTGCCCGCACCCGACATCAGCACTTTCATGTAGCGCTGCTGCTGGAACTCGCCATTGACAGAGATGCGCGGCAGCGCGGTGAGGTGGTCGCGGTGCGCCTTGAACAGCACGCCCGGCCGGGTGGTCACCGCGGTCTTGAAGCCGAGCTCGGCGGCGATGCGGAACTCGCGCGGGCCGGCGGAGGTCGGATCGCCCACCGGATAGGCCAGATGGTTCGGCCGCTTGCCGAGCGCCGCTTCGATCACCGCGCGGCTCATCTCCATCTCGGCGCGCGCGGCAGCCTCGTCCGGTATCTTCTTGAGCATCTTGTGATTGACCGTATGGGCACCGACGGTGACCAG
This sequence comes from Pseudolabrys sp., assembly GCA_037385125.1. GTDB lineage: Bacteria > Pseudomonadota > Alphaproteobacteria > Rhizobiales > Xanthobacteraceae > Pseudolabrys. The sequence goes on along the minus strand of JARRNI010000008.1, from coordinate 17,033 downwards.
CGGATCGGCGGCCATTTCGACGATCTCCTGCCAGTCCATGCACAGGTCGCGGCAGAAGGAGGCGATGTCGACGCTGTAGCAGGCGCAAAGGTCGCGCACCACGGCGCGCAGCTCGTCCTCCGTCTTCAGGCTGCGCAGGTAGCCGTAGATGGCGTCGTACAGCTCGCGCTTCTGCCGCACCGAGGCGCATTCGAAATGCTGCTCTTTGCCGTCGATCAAAAGCCCGACGCGCGGGTTGCGCGCGATCACCGCCTCGAGCGCCACCCACCACAATTCGCCCAGCCGGTCGGGGAAGCTGGTGGCGATGTAAATGGCGAAGGGCATCTGGTATTTGCGCAGCAGCGGCCAGGCCCAATGCTTGATGTCCTTGTAGCCGTCGTCAAAGGTGAGACAGACGAAGCGGCGCCTGAAGTCGCCGTCGATGAAGCGCCGGTGCATCTCGTCGAGCGAGACCACGTCAAGGCGCATGCGCTTGAGGCGGCGCAGCAGCCCTTCCAGGAACCGGGGGGTGATCTCCAACAACCGGTTGGGCTGGAAGGCGTTGGGACGCGCCGGGCGCACGTGGTGCATCGTCAGGATGACCCCGACTCCACCGACCAGCGGGCGCATCCAGTGGTGGAGCCCGCTGAAATAGAGCGTCTCCAGCCCGCTGCGGATGATGGTTTTCTTCAAATTTGCCAAGCTTTTGCGGGCTCCCTGCGCCGATTGGCCCTAATATTCCAACTCTTTATTGAGAAATATTTGCGACGTTCTGGGCCAGATCAACCCATTCTTCCGGCGCCCTTCCGGCGCCCCCGGCCGACAACCGCCGCAGCTCGCATGAATGTCCTCGCCCTGCGCACCCTGCCCGCCCGCGCCCGGCCGCCTGCGCCGGCCGACCGGCGCATCGCTCGGGTCGAGATCATCGAGGACATGGCCTGCGCGGAAACGTCCTGGCGGGCGCTGGAACGGGACGACAGCCTCGGCACCCCCTATCAGCGCTACGACTTCCTCAAGCTCTGGCAGCGCCATCTGGGCGCGCCGGCCGGCATCACCCCCTTCGTCGTGGTGGGCTTCAATGTGGCGGGCGAGCCGCTGTTCCTATGGCCGCTCGGTCGCCGCCAGGTCGGTGGGGTGCAGGTGGCCGAGTTCCTCGGCGGCAAGCACGCCAATTTCAACCTGGGCGTCTGGCGGCGCGACGTAGCGGAGGCGGTGGAGGCCGACGATCTGCGCGCCGTGCTGGCCCGCCTTGCCGGCCATGCCGACGTGCTGAGACTCATCCACCAGCCACTGACCTGGGCCGGCACCACCAATCCCTTCGCCCTGCTGCCCCATATGTGGGCCGCCAATTACGGTTTTAGCGGCGCGCTGATCCCCGACTACGACGCTCTGCTGCGCGCGCACACCAATTACGCCACGCGCAAGAAGATGCGCAAGAAGGAACGCGCGCTCACCGGTTTCGGCACGGTGCGTTTCGCGCAGGCTGAAAGCGACCAGGAAGTGCGCCGGGCGCTCGAAGTCTTCTTCAAGCAGAAGAGCGCGCGCATGCGCGTGCTCGGCGTCGCCGACGCATTCGCGCCGGCCGCCGTGCGACGCTTCATCGAGGCGGCCGCTATCGAAGGCCTGGCCGGCGGCGCTCCGGTAATCGAGCTTTACACGCTCTCGGTCGACGACATCATCGTGGCGACGCTGGGTGGCATCGGCGGCGCCGGACGCTTTTCCGCAATGTTCAACTCGATCATCAAGGACTGCTACTCGGCCGAAAGCCCCGGCGAGCAGCTTCTCGCCAGGGTCGTACGCCATTGCTGCGAGAGCGGACTGCATACTTTTGACCTCGGCATCGGCGAAGCTAACTACAAGACCTTGTTCTGCCCCGACACCGAGCCCCTGTTCGAGAGCCAACTGCCGCTCAGCCGGGCCGGGCGCCTGCTCGTGGTCTGGTACGGCATCGCTGCGCGCTGCAGGCGCACGATCAAAGGTCACGCGACGCTATGGGCGGCGGCGCGGCTGTTTCGCCGCCTACGTGCACACCTGCTGGCGGCGATTTAAGGCTCACGCCGCGGTGGCCTGCGCGCCGCCCTGCAGCATCATCACCTCGTCCAGACCCGCCATCATCAATCGCTCGCGCGCCGCGCGCGTCGACGCATCGGCCGCATGAGCGGTCACCAGCACCACACGCTGAGCCAGCGGCGCAAAGCGACCCGGCGCGCTATCCGCGGCGGAGCCCGCGTCGATCACCACATGATCGTAGTTGCGCACCAGCGCCTCGACCATCGTCGCCAACATCGGCGAAACGGCAAGCAAAGCGGCGTCGTCGCCGACATTCCCGGCCGCCACCAGATGCACGGGGGAATACCGGTCGCGCGTAATAATATCGCCGAACGAGGCCTCGCCGCGCACCAATTCGGCAAGGCCCGGCGCATCGGGTTCGTTCGAAATCACCGACAGATTGGGCGCGCCGAACGCCATGTCGACCAGCGCGACGCTGCCGTCGCTGGCGAGCGTACGCGCCAGAGCAATGGCGGCGAAGGTGGTGCCGACATTGCGCACGGTGCCGAAGACGGTCACGCGCCGGCCGGCATCGCCCGCTTGCCACAGGCTCTGCGCGATCTCGTCGACGCTAGCGACCCGCGGCGGATCGGCAGGAGGAGGCGCGGCGGCAGCCATCGGCGCCAAGGACGGCGAGGCCGTGCTTTGCGGAGGCGCCATGGACCCGGGCGGCACGATCATCGGCTCGTCGCCGGCGGCGACGTAGCCAGCGGGCATATAGCCATAACCGTAGGGGGCTGCCACCGGCGCTGCCAGCAGCGCGCCAATCACGATGAAGCCCGACTGCAGCGCAAATGCTGCGAAGGCCGCGATCAGCACTGTCGCCAGTTTCTTCGGGTAGGCCGGCTTTATGGCGGGCGTCGCGCGCGAAATGATGCGCGCTTCCGGAGGCGCCGCGTTGATGCTGTCGCGCGCCGTGGCTTCGCGGTATTTGGCGAGGTAGGATTCCAACAGATTGCGGTCGGTCTTGGCTTCGCGCTCAAGCGCGCGCAATTCGACGTCCTGTACGTTCGATTGCGAGGCAATTTTCTTGACCTGGTCGAGACTGGCGGTCAGCGTCTTCACGCGGTCGCCGGCGACCTGGGCGTCGTTGTCGAGCTGGCGCGCCAAGCGCTCGCCCTCGGCGCGGATCTGGCGCCGGGTTTCGGCGATCTGCGCTTTCAATTCCAGAATGCGGGGATGGCGCGGCCCCAACGTGGTCGACTGCTCCGCGAGCTGCGATTGCAGCGCTATGCGCTGGTGCACCAGGCGGCGCATGGTATCCGAATTGGCGACGTCGGAGGAATCGATCACCTTGCCGGAACGGATGAGCGCGCGCAGCCGCTGCGCCCGCGCCTCGAGATCGGCCTGGCGGCCGCGCGCCGCCGCGATCTGCGAGTTGATCTCGCTGAGCTGCTGGTTCGGCAGCGAAGTATTGTTAGAGCCGACGAAGAGATTCTTCTGGGCGCGGTATTGCGCGATCTTGTCCTCGTCGTCCGCCACCTTCTTGCGCATCTTGGCAATCTCACCGGCGAGCCAGTCGCCGGCAGCGCGGGTCTGGTCGAGCGTCGCGGTCTGCTGTAGGCGCAGATAGCCTTGCGCGATTGCGTTTGCGACGTTGGCGGCAAGCTGCGCATTGGCTGATCTGAAATCGATCGCGATCACGCGCGACTTGTCGACCGCCTGCACGCTGAGATGATCGTAATAGGCTTCCACTGCGCGCTCTTCCCGCGTCATAGCGCTGCGGTCGCGCCCGATACCGAACAGGTTCAGAAACGCGTTGAACGGCGACGGTGCGCCTCCTTTGAATTCGACATTCTGGTCGAGCTTCTCCTTCTTCACCACCTCACGAGCAAGATCACGCGAAAGCACGACCTGAATTTGGCTCGCAACCGCTTCCGGATCGATGGTTGTAAGGCCGAAATTGTTCTTGTCTGCTGCGGCGCGCAGAAACACGTTCTCGCGCGCTTCCAAAAGCACGCGCGATTCCGAGCGGTATTGCGGGGTGATGGCGTTGACGACAACGAAGGCGACGCCCGCCACGATGAGCGCGGCCGTCAGAATCCTGTTCTTCTTCTCCCAGACAGCGGACCCAAGAGCACGCATGTCCGTTTCGCCATCGGCAGGCGGCGGCACGACGGCGGGTTTCGACATCTTACTGAATAACATTTTTACTCTAAGCCAACCGACCTGTGGCACCGGCGCGATTACAACCCAATATGGTTGCGATCGCGTTAACCGCCCGCGCTTCGTTCTCTCGGGAATGTCCCGTTGGATGTTGAAAAAGGGAGGCAGACGTTGCTCACCTTGAGCCATTAGGCTCGGGGTGACGAATCCGCAAAGGAGAGCAACACCATGACGACGATTACCACGGCACCCGGCCTTGCGCTGTCCCCGAGCCTCGAAACGGCTTGGCAAGATGTGGACAGTCCTTCGAGCGCTTCTGCCTAGAGGCTGGAATCGAGGCGATCGAGCAAATGCTGGGCGAGGACGCCGAACGCATCGCCGGCGCACGGCATAGCCGGGACGGAGGTCGGCGGGGTCCCCGGTGGGGCCGGACCAGGGCAAGATCGGCTTCCACGGCAGCAAGGTGACGGTCCGTCGCCCCCGCGTTCGCAGCTTTGATGGCCAAGAGATGACGCTGCCGAGCTGGGCGGCGGCGCAGGCCGAGGATTGGCTTGGCCACTGGGCGATGAACCTGATGCTGATCAATGTGTCAGGCTAAGAGTGCGGCGCGTGGCCGAGGCGGACGCCGACGTGGGGCACGGCCACGGAGCCAAAGGCAGTGCTTATCCGCAACTTTCCTTCCGCAGCCACAAAGCCGCGCGCGCCTGCACGCCGCACGGCGGCAGCCTGCGTACGCTAACGAGGCAATTCTATCTCGCGACTGAACGCATCTTGATGCCGCGTGGCGATTTGGGCGAGCTGCGTCCGGTCAATGGCGTCGACATGCTATTCGAGGCCATCGCGTTGATGCATCGGGAGGGACGCCCGGTGACGGCGACGCTGGTCGCTAACGGGCCCGACCGCTAGGCCCTGGAAGCGCAAGCCAAGAACGTTGATCTGTCGTCGGCAATTTACTTCAAGCCGGCTATGCCGGGCTATCAAACGCTCACGCTTGGCCGCATCATGGTGCTTCCCTCGCGCTCGGAACCGCTGCTTGTATGTGGTGTTGGAAGCCGCCGCCGGCGGCAAGGCATTGATCACCACGCGTGGGGGCGGCGTCCCGAAGATCTACAGGCCACAGTCGGACTGCCTGGTTCCGCTACGCGACGCCGCGGCGCTCGCCTGCGCCACCGCCTCAGCGCTCGACGACCCTGTCGCGACCGCCGATACCGCCCGCAAGCTGCGCGAGCCGGTGGCGGCCTCGTTTTTGGTTCAGGCCATGGTTGACGGCGTTCTCGCCGGCCACCGTGACGCGCTTGAACACCTGCGAAAAGCCGACCGCCGTTAAGACAGTTTTGAGCGTTCCAGTAAGCTTTTTTTGAGAGTTTTCCCTGAAAATTTCCAGGAATTAAACCTATTCCGGAACCTCGCGCGGGACATGCGGCGCCCGGAGTGTGGCGTTGCGTAAGCGATGAACGATACCGACCCCAATGCTCCGATCGATACCGCAAGCCCTGTGGCCGTCATTGAAAGCGCACGTGCTGTGCCGCGCGCGGCGGCCAAGCGCACTGGCCTCACGCCGGAAGCGCTGGCGGTGGCTGCCAAGCCCGCAGGGGCGGCGATCTCGCCGATCGTGCTGGCGGGCTTCGTGCGCATGGGCGAGTTCGTACTCATTTTGCTGGTCGGCATGGGCGTCTACTGCGCCTATCTCCATCAGTATGACACCCTGATCTGGCGCTATGTGCTGGCGACCTTCCTGGTCGCGGGCCTTTCCATGCTTGCCTTCCAGATCGCCGACATCTATCAGGTGCAGGCCTTCCGGGGCCATGAGAAGCAATACATGCGCCTGGCCTCGGCCTGGTCGGTGGTGTTTCTGCTGCTGATCGGCGCCTCCTTCCTCGCCAAGGCCGGCGAAATGTTCTCGCGCGTCTGGCTCAGCGCCTTCTACATCGCTGGTTTCGCCGCACTCATGATATCACGCCGCATGGTGTTCCTGATGGTGCGCAAATGGACGCGGGAAGGCCGCCTCAACCGGCGCACCGTGATCGTCGGCGGCGGCGCGTCCGGCGCGCAGGTGATCGAGGCGCTGCACAAACAGAAGGACACCGGCGTCAAGATCATCGGCCTGTTCGACGACCGCGGCGACGAGCGCACCGGCACCGAATGCGCCGGCGAACCGAAGCTCGGCACCGTCGACGACTTGGTCGAATTCGGCCGTCGCACGCGCGTCGATCTGGTGATCTTCTCGCTACCGATCTCGGCAGAAAACCGCATCCTGCAAATGCTGAAGAAATTGTGGGTGCTGCCCGTCGACATCCGGCTTGCCGCCCATGCCAACAAGCTGCAGTTCCGTCCGCGTTCCTATTCCTACGTCGGCAAGGTGCCGGTGTTCGACGTAGCCGACCGGCCAATCGCCGATTGGGACGTCGTGATGAAATGGTTGTTCGACAAGATCATCGGCGGCCTCATCCTGCTCTGCGCGCTGCCGGTGATGGCACTGATCGCGCTCGCCATCAAGCTCGATAGCAGCGGCCCCGTGTTGTTCAAGCAGCGGCGCTACGGCTTCAACAACGACCTGATCGAGGTCTACAAGTTTCGCTCGATGTACGTCAACCTGACCGACGCCAACGCCAACAAGCTCGTCACCAAGGACGACCCGCGCGTCACCCGCGTCGGCCGCATCATCCGCAAGGCCAGCCTCGACGAATTGCCGCAACTCTTTAACGTGGTGTTCAAGGGCAACCTATCGCTGGTAGGCCCGCGCCCGCACGCGGTGAACGCCAGGGCCGAGGCCCGCCTCTACGACGAGGCGGTCGACGGCTATTTCGCCCGCCACCGCGTCAAGCCCGGCATCACCGGCTGGGCGCAGATCAATGGCTGGCGCGGCGAGACCGATACCCACGAGAAGATCCAGCAGCGCGTCGTGCACGACCTCTACTACATCGAGAACTGGTCGGTGCCGTTCGACTTCTCCATCCTGCTGCGTACGCCCTTTGAGCTACTCAAGACCGAGAACGTCTATTGATTTCGGCCCAGGACATGCCCATCGCCCATGGGGCGCCGGTGCGCCCGGCCGCGCACGCGCGGTTCACTGCACCACCGTTCGGCGTAGGGCCATTTGACTCGCCGCCTATATCCGCTGCACCGTTTCGCGAGAGGATGCTGCTGATCGTCCTCTACATTACGGTGCTGACGAGTTCGGCGGTATTCGTCGAGCCGTCGCCGCACGACGCTTTGATGGGCGTGCTGGCGGTTATTTGCGTGGTGACTGGCGTGCGTTTCGACCGCAATTTCGTGCCGATGTTCCTATTCTTGCTGGTATGGAACATCGCCGGGCTGATGTCGTTGCTGAACGTGCCGGACCAGGAAAAGACGCTGCAATATTCCGGCACGTCTATCTACCTGGCAATCGCTGCGGTGATCTGGGCTTGCCTATTTGCCGAAAACACCATGATGCGGCTCGCCACCGTGCGCAAGGCCTATATCCTGACCGCCGTTATTGCCGCCCTTGCCGGCATCACCGGATACTTCAGCATGTTTCCGCACGCCCATGAATGGTTCGCCCATGACGAGCGCGCCCTTGGTGCCTTCAAGGATCCGAACGTCTACGCGCCGTTCCTGATTTGGCCGATCCTGACTTTGCTCGAGCGCATGCTGGCGCGCCGCATCACCCTCAGCGATGTCGCGGCAACCGCTCTCTTGCTGACCGCCCTACTGCTGGCATTTTCGCGCGGCGCTTGGTTTCACTTCGCCTTGTCCTGCGCGGTGATGATTGTGTTGGCGCTGCTCACGGCGCCTACCCAGAAAGCACGCTTACGGGTCATTGTGTTAAGCGCGCTCACCCTCGGCGCGTTGGTGGCGTTCTTAGCGATCCTCCTGACGCTGCCGGCAGTTGCCACCATGTTCAAGGAGCGCGCGCATCTCATCCAGTATTACGACGTCGGCCAGGGCGGCCGCTTTCGCCTACAAGAACTGGCACTGGCGGCCGTGCTGGAATTCCCCAACGGCATGGGTCCGTTCGGTTTCGCCCGCGTCCATGTCACTCAGCAGCACAATGTCTATCTGCAGGCCTTCCTGGTCTACGGCTGGACCGGCGCCATGGCCTATATTCTGCTTATCTTTTCAACTTTGTTAATCGGCTTTCGCACCGTGTTTATGCGAGCGCCATGGCAGCCCTACATCATCACTGCCTATGCGGCCTTTGTCGGCGAGGTGGCCGAAGGCTTCGTGATCGACAGTGATCACTGGCGCCACTTCTACCTGCTGCTCGGAATGATCTGGGGCTTGGGGGCGGCGACTTCCAAATACGTTTGCAGGCAGCGCGTTGTCGGAAAGCAGTTGCCGTCAGGGCACACTCCCGCCGCCACACTGCTGCGCATCCCCGCGATCAACGGGCTGAAACAGGCGTCGGGCAGCAGTAGTGTCAGCACACAGGCCTCCACCCCCTTCCAAAACGGAATCCGTCGCCCATTGTCCAGGCTCGCTCGCCACAGCTGCATCATCCCCAGCGAACGATAATTGTCCGCATGAATGCGGCGGATCGCCCGCCGGAGGCACATTCGCGACCGTCAACCGACTCATCAAGATCGCCTCTGGCCGAACATTATTTAAAGCGGTCTCTATACTTAGAAACCCTATCACCGGGCTTGGTTAGCCGAAGGGTGAAACTCCAATCTTCGCAGCCGTCGCATGGTCCCTCACAGTTGCCGACCGCCAGGCGGCATCACGTGCGCATTACCAGGCGGCCCGAAATAGCAGCGCAAGACCTGTCAGTGGCTGGCCAAGCATTCGTTCACCACGTTTTTTTACTGAGTCCAATGCTTTTGCCGCTAGTTTCCCCGGCCATGAGTGCCCGAGCGTACCCATCGTCCATTCCGTGTATGCGCGCAATCCACCATGAGGGAGCGCCGCGATGACGGCTAGCGCATCGACGGCGCGCCGAACAGCCGACGCCGCCAAAATGCTTCCGCAACTCGCCAAGTCGGGCCCGGATCGTGTCGCCGGCGCCGTGAACGAACGTCCGCGGCAAGGATTCGGCTTCTGTCATCATCCCGAAATCGTGCAGCAGTTTACGCTCGTTACGATGCGCGGCTCGATAACAGTCGCGAAATTCGCCCTGACTTTCTATATCACGCGCGTACTCGGCCTTGCTGATCTCGGTATTTACGGGCTGATCGCCGGCGGAACCACATTGGTCCCTGCCCTGTTCGGCTTCGGCGTGACCGACTGGATCAGCCGCGTGATCGTCAACATCCCTTCGCGCGAGGCCATTCCATACATGACCTCGCGCATCGCCTTGTCGGTCGCAGTACAGGCGGTCGGGCAGCCGCTCGCCTGCCTGCTCAATTACGCCCTCGGCGCGCCGATTCCATGGGGCATCATGGCCTTGGCCGGCCCGATTCTGTTCCTTGAGCATATCGTGAGCGATGCACAGGACATGCTGATCTTTCGCGGGCACGTATATTTTGCTAGCATTGTGTTGTTTATGCGCGCGGGATTATGGCCGCCGCTGGTTATGCTCTGGGCTTGGCTGGTTCCGTCGGCCCGCACGCTTGACCATTTGCTGCTCGGTTGGATAGCGGGCCTCGCACTCGTCAGTCTCGTGCTGACCTCGCAACTGCTCGCAAATCAGCGCTGGCGTTTGCTCGGATTGCGCATTCGATGGCTGTTCGACTGTATCCGCAACAGCTTGCCCTTCTATCTCAAAGATATCAGCAATGTCGGCAGCCTATATCTCGACCGCTTCGTAGTGTCGTTCTTGCTCGGGCTTGAGTTGACCGGCGTCTACACCTTCTTCTGGTCGTTCGCCAATGTGGTGAACTCGCTGGTGATCCACGGCACAGTGCAGCCGCGCATTCCGCATCTGCTGGTCGCTGCACGCGATCCCGACCGGACGGTGCTGCGCCGGCTCGAACGGCGCGTGCAGATCGAGACCGGCACCTGGGCCATCTTGCTTACGCTCGGCGCCATCACCGCCATGCCTTTCATCCTACCTTACCTTGGGCGCCCGCTACTGCAAGAGAATCTCTTCGTGTTTTGGATCATGATCGCGGCCGCGCTAGTGCGCATCGGCGCCGATTGCTACAGCTATGTCCTGCTCGCCTTGCACCGAGACCGGGCGATAGCGGTGATCAGCATAATCGGCGTGCTGGGTTCCGCCACATTGAATGCCACCCTGACTCCGCTGGTTGGGATTTTGGGCGCGGGGCTCGCGTATCTTGTAACCGCCAGTGGGCTCTTGATTGCTCGGTTTACTGTAAGCCGGTCGCTCGCCCCCGGTGATAAGAATTTTTAACTATTTCAGTTTACACGAATCGATTAAAAAAGTGCGAGGTTGGCGTTTGCGCATCCTTCTCACCTCTTACACATTTCACCCCTCGATCGGCGGGCTGGAGACAGCGAGCATGTTGCTGGCGAGCGGGCTTGCCGAGCGCGGCTACGACGTCACGGTAGTTACCCAGGAGCCGGGGCCGACCGAGGGCTATCGGTTCTCCATCGTGCGCCAGCCGACTTTTTTGCAGATGTTGCGCCTGGTGCGCGACGCCGACCTCGTGTGGCAAAATCAAGTGAGCTTGCGCCGCCTTTGGGCGGTGTTGCTCGTGCGGCGCCCACTGATCATCATGCATCACATTTGGTTGACGAAGGATCTCGACGCCGGTCCCCGCTTCGAGACGCCCAAGCGGCTCGCCTGCCGGCTGGGATGCAACGTCTTCGTTAGCGCGGCGATGCGCGATGACGTGCGGCTTCACGGTGTCATCATCCCCAATACCTACGACGAACAACTTTTCCGAGTTATTCCCGGGATCGAGCGGGACCGCGATGTCGCATTTCTCGGCCGCATAGTGCGCCCGAAAGGAGCCGACATCGTCGTCGACGCCGTGGCACAGCTTTCCCACAAAGGCCGGAGACTCCGCGCGACAATCATCGGGGTCGGGCCCGAAGATGGAGCGCTCAAGGCGCGCGCCGCGAAGGCAGGGATCCCAGACCTGATCGACTTTCCCGGACCCAAGCGCGGCGAGGAATTGGTGCAACTGCTGAATCGTCACCGCATCCTGGTGGTGCCGTCGCGCTGGGAAGAACCTTTCGGCATCGTGGCGCTCGAAGGGCTGGCCTGCGGCTGCGTCACCATCGTGGCGAACAGTGGCGCGCTGCCGGAAGTGATCGGGCCTTGCGGACCAACGGTGCCGAAGAATGACGCTGCCGCGCTCGCAGCCGAGCTTGATCGGCTTACCAGCCGCCCCGACATCTTAGCGGATTACCGCCGGCAGGCGCCCCTGCACCTTACCCACTACACCAAGACGGCCATGCTCGACGCCTGCGAGGCAGTGATCCGCGAAGCCGCCGCCACCTTCGGTAGTTGCCCTGCTGAACGGCGGACGATTACCAAGGCGGCGGCGCATCATTGACGCATCCTATTGGCAGCGAGTTACGCTGCGTTAGCGGCAAACGTCCGACGAAACCCATTCCAGATTGCCGGAGCTACCCCTGAAACGAGGACTTCCACGTGGCATTCTCGCTGATAGGTGTCGTCGATCGTGATGCGTGGAAGCTGCAACAGACGATCAGCGTCTCCCGGCGTAAGGACACCGGCACGGGTTGTTAGGGCCGTCTCGTAGCCGAGCTCTGACGCAATCGTGAATTCTCGCGCGCCGACTGCATCGGCACTGCCATACGGATAGGCTAGATGCCGGACATCCCGCTGCAACTTCTGCCTCAGCATTTCACGCGAACGGGCAAGTTCCGCCCGAACAAAGGACTCGTCGGCTTTGGCCAATACTGGATGCGAAACAGTATGGGCGCCAATTGTCACCAACGGGTGCGTGGCGAGTTCGCGAATTTCATCCCAGTTCATGCACACTGAACGGTTTGCAGAGGCCTGATCGTAACGGCAACGCTTGGCCAGCCGACCAATGAATGCCTGCTCTTCAGATTGGCTCGGCTGGCCCAAAACCATATATCGCAGGGCGGTAAATGCTTTGGCCTTTTCGCGCAGCGTTTTGCACTTGATGATACCTTCGTCAACCTCAAGCTGATCATGGCACGCAATAATCGACTCAAGGGCGAGCCACCAGAGATTACCCACGCCATTTGCAAAATCGGTCGGAACAAAGATCGTGTAGGGTATACAGTACTTCGCCAGGATCGGATGCGCCCACACCTTGTTGTCACGGAACCCGTCGTCGAAGGTAATCGCGACGAACCGGGAATCGAACCTTTGTTCGATCAGGCGCAACCGCGCTTCATCCAGTGAGACAAATTGATAGGAATTGCGTGCCAATCTCTTGATCGTCTGCTCAAGAAATGCCGGCGTAACCTCCAGGAAACGGTTCGGCTGAAATGGATCACACCTACTCGGTTTAACCCGATGAAACATCAAAATCGCCCCAACCCCCTCCACCATAGGTCGGAGTAAATGGTTTGCGCCGCTGAAATAGAGCGCGTCGAGTCCGACTTGACGCACTAGGGACTTCAGCCCAGGCATCGCACCTCCTAACATCCTAGCGTCCGTTCGGTTGCAAAAAAGCCCGCACCCTACCGTAGGAGCGCTTGTTCGTCGATTTTGCCTTTGAATGAAGCGAGCCCGGAACAAGAAACAGAAGAAGTGTTCTCGCGACTCCCAACCAGGCGCTGGGCTCCATCAGTTCGAAATATTTAAGTTGGATCCTGATACGGTCACCGAGCTGACGGTGGCGTCGTTTTAGCGAAATTCCCTCCGTTGAAATGCATATATCGATCAGAACCTCCGGGATATTCGTGACCGCGAATTTTGCGGCTATGCGCTTGAACAACTCGTAATCTTCTGCCGCCGGATAGCGTTCCGAATAGAGCCCGACAGCCCGAAACGCGTCGGTCCTGATCATCGCGCTCGAATTAATCACGGCCAAATTCGAGAACATCGCTTTCTTCGTCGATGCCGGACTCACCGGCGTTCGCTTGAAGCAGATTGTTTCCCCGCTGTCCTCCTCGAAATGCCGCCCCCAGACTCCTACAGCCGCAACCCCAGGATGACGGTCAAGAAACTCGACCTGCTTTGCAATCCGGTCTGGATAACAGATGTCATCGGCGTCGAGACACGCGATAAATTCGTATGATTGGCTAAGGATCGCGCTCAGTCCAACATTTCTGGCGAAAGCTATTCCCCGGTTTCGCTTGAGCCGAAGTACGCGTGCCCCGGAATTCCGAACCAGCACATCAGCGACGGGGACTTCGCTACCGTCATCGACAATGTAGATATCGCAGGGGAACGTGCTTTCGGCGAGACTCTGAACCGCCCGATTTATGAATTTACCAGCGTTGTACGCGGGCATCAGCACGGCAACTCGTGAAAGGTTATTTGGCCCCAATTCGACCTCCTAATTCTGCCAAATCGGCGACCCGCCTCGTGATCATATCTAGACCGACAGGCACATCCGAAGCCACGTTTTTTCTAAAGATGTTACTGTGTTTTCGGAGTTAACGTTGATAATTTGGCAAGCCTCCTTCGCCGCATTGCTGCCACCGCGCGTTTTTTGCGTGCGCAATTTGGCAGTAAATTGTCTGACGGCATTCCCCAGCACGCGGAGAGATGAGCCAGTTTGCTGCTGCGACCGACTAGCCGTCGGCGGACATACTGCCCTTGGTACCGCATCCCTAACGCAAGCACGTCACGGCACGTAGCCCACAGTAGCTGCCGTGATCAGGCGGACAGGTGGCGAACGGTTTACGGACTCTGAACGCGTGCAAAAAAAGCTTGGACGTCAATATGAAGCTGGATAAGCACACACTTAACACTAATTCGCATTTCAATTTAGCGAGCGTGCCGCGATGTGCGATGAACGCCTTCGTGTGACGCATCTTGCTTATGGAGAAAACTCGGAATGCCTCACGCCGGGCCGGATCGCTCTTTGCTGCCACCGTCATCTGGTCCGGAAGCGATCGATTTCCTAAGCGGAGTCTGCGCCAGCATCCGCTGGCTAGTGTCTTCACCCATACTGCGCTCCTGCCGGAACGCCAACACGCGAGCAACAGTGCAATGATTACCGATTCTTGCGATGTCGCCATCGTTGGCGCCGGACCTTACGGTCTCGCCACCGCTGCCCACCTTAAATCCGCCAGGGTGCCGACTCGCGCTTTCGGCGACACCATGGCGTTTTGGCGCAAGAATATGCCCAGCGGCATGAAGCTGCGCTCGCCCTGGCGTGCTTCGCACATCATCGATCCTGATCGTGCTCATTCACTCGATATTTTCGCTGACACACACGGAATCGAGCGGACCGAGAACCTGTCTCTTGTGGATTTCGTTCGCTACGGCGAGTGGTTCCAGAAACGAGCGGTGCCCGATCTCGATTCGCGCATGGTTGTTTCTGTGACCGCCGGGCCGCGGGGTTTCCGTCTCACGCTCAACGACGGCTGCGTCGTTGAAGCTACCCGCATCGTCATGGCCATGGGCCTTACCAATCAGGCCTACAGTCCACCGGAATTCGCTGGACTGCCATCCGAGCTAGTTAGCCACTCGTCGGCGATGGTTACCCCCGGCGACTTCCGTGATCGCCATGTCGCGGTCATCGGGCGTGGTCAGAGCGCGGTCGAATCGGCAGTGCTGCTGAACGAAGCCGGCGCCCAGGTTGATCTCATCTGCCGCGGCAATGTCCGCTGGCTAGGCGAGGAGGCGGCCCGTCCGCGCCATGGCGATCTGTTGTGGCACCTGCGCGAGGCGCTGCAGGCGCCGTCCGGCATCGGGCCGTTCCCTTACAACTGGGCCGCCGATATTCCCGACGTGCTGTATCGCCTACCGCCGGAGCTGCGCAAACGCGTAGCCGCGCTTTGCCTGCGAGCGGCGGCAAGCGGCTGGCTGCAGCCGCGTGCTAAAGGTGTCCGCATCAATGCCGGCCGCACCATTTCGGCGGCGAAGGAAAAAGGCGGATGCATCGCACTGCAGCTCGACAACGGCACCGCTGAGTACGACCACGTTGTGCTGTCGACCGGTTACCAGATCGACATCACCCGGCTCGGCGTGCTGGCGCCGGAGTTACTCAGCCGGGTCAAGCAGCGCACGGGCTGCCCGGTCCTATCGACGCAGTTCGAAAGCTCGGTTCCCGGTCTGCACTTCGTCGGCTGCTCGGCGGTCGGCAGCTTTGGCCCGTTACCGCGCTTCGTTGCCGGTTGCGGCCTTGCCGCGCGACGCGTCACCGAAGCGGCCGCGGCCGGCGCGCGTCGTCCCTTCCGCCGGCACGTCACCCGGCCAGCCATTGAGTCGAAGTCATGACCGACCGGACGCCCGGCAATGTCGGTGCGCTGATCCTCGGCGGCGCCCATGGTGCACTGGCCATGGCGCGCAGCCTGGGGCGGCACGGCATTTCCGTCGGCTTCGTTACCGAAAATCAGCTGATTACCCAACACTCGCGCTACGTTCGGTTCAGCACCACCTGGGCCGGAGCGAATGGCGACAGTGCGGCTGCAAAACTGCTTGAAATCGGCCGCCGCTACGGTCTCGCCGGCTGGGTTCTGTTGCCGGGCGGCGACACCGAAACGCTGATGATCGCCCGCCACCGCGACGAACTGGCGTCTTTCTTCCGTGTCACCACGCCGGACTGGAACACCGCGCAGTGGGCGCTGGATAAGCATCTGACCTATCAACGCGCGGACGCGCTGGGGATCGCACATCCACAAACATACCATCCCGCGGATCGGCAAGAGGTCGCTGACCTAGACTGCCGTTTCCCGCTGGTCCTCAAGCCGGCGACCCGTTTAGAAGACAACGCGTTCACGCTGGGTAAGGCGTGGCGGGTCGATAACAAAGCTGCCCTGTTGTCGCGCTATGACCAGGCGGTCGCCGTTACCGGCGGCGCGACCAACATCGTGTTACAGGAACTCATTCCCGGCGGAGGCGCGAGTCAATTCTCCTACGCCGCTTTGTGGGATCGCGGACAGCCGGTTGTGTCACTGGTAGCGCGGCGGTTGCGGCAATATCCGATCGAGTTCGGCTACACGAGCACCTTCGTCGAGACCATCGAGAACGCCGAGGTGGAGGCGCCCGCTGTCCGTTTCCTGCAGTCGCTCGACTACAGCGGACTGGTCGAAATCGAATTCAAATATGACAACCGCACCCAGCAATACATGATGCTTGACGCTAACATCCGCTGTTGGACATGGATTGCGTTGGGCCACCGCGCCGGTCTCGATTTTCCATACCTCCTCTGGCAGCTTGCCACCGGCCAACCGGTAATCCCCGGCAAGGCCCGCGCCGGGGTAGCGTGGATGCATTTCTCGCGTGACCTCGTCGCCGCTTTGCAGGAAATGAAGGCCGGACGCATGTTGCCCATAGATTATTTACGAACGCTGCGCGCGTCGACGGAATTTGCAGCTCTCGCGTTCGACGATCCGCTCCCGGGGATACTCGATTTGCCGCTGCTGGTAGCACGCGTGCTGACCCGGCGGGTTCCACTGTTGATGCGCGGGTTGAAACAGCGCATAGCCCGACGTCGCGGATCCTCCCTATCAGACGCTGCCACACGCCTCCACCCGTGAGCGCGGTGCACTCCGCCTTTAAGCGAGTTTGCAGGCTTGGTTCAGGCCATCGAGAACTTCGGCATGTCCGACCGGACGCTTACCATGTCAATGCGCCGCGCCCCGCATAGCCGCCCCCCGGCGCTCTGATCTTTTGCCGTGCTCGCCGGCCCGCGGGCGAGGTTGCACCGCGAAAGGCGCGTCCCTATAGTCCGCACCGTTCCGGTCGGGGCGTGGCGCAGCCCGGTTAGCGCACCTGTCTGGGGGACAGGGGGTCGGAGGTTCAAATCCTCTCGCCCCGACCAATAAAATCAATGTCCGGCCCGGAGACATGGGTGACAGAGCGTACCTAAGACATGGGTGACAATCTCGTGCCGAACGGATTGTCGATGGTCTGCAAGGTTCTCTGCTCCAGGTCGATATATCCCAGATCG
>JARRNI010000007.1:0-20285 GCA_037385125.1 Pseudolabrys sp. | reverse complement strand
TTGATCAACGTCGATGCGTTTGACCTGCTCGACGGTCTCCTGTACGGCCGGCATTCTTCCCTCCGCTCACGGTTGCAAGGACCGCGGGTTGGATTAAGTCGGTTATGGTGTCGCTAGCGTTGCCGTCGCTGAGCTTTCCCTTCGGTGAATCGTTGAGCGGGCCGCCCTCACGCGGCGAGCCCCCTGTCTCTCTTTAACTAATGATCCCGCCAGCATAATCCAAGTTTCGAGGAACCGTTCAACCTCGTTTTCGCAGCTAGCCGGGCCAAGGCTCACGCGCACCGCGCCGCGCGCGAGTTCCGGCTCAACGCCCATGGCCGCCAGCACATGCGAGGCCGCCACCTTGCCGGACGAGCAGGCGGCGCCGGAGGAGACGGCTATGCCGTTGAGATCGAACGCGATTACGGCGGTCTCCGCTTTCATGCCAGGAACCGCGAACAGGGTCGTGTTGGGGAGCCGCTCGACGCCTGCGCTGAAAATCACGACCCCGGGCGTTGCCGCCTTCAACCCGGCTTCCAGCTCGCCGCGCAGACGCCCCATGTGGGCAGCCTCGGCCGCAACGGCAGTAGCGGCAGCCTCGGCGGCGGCGCCGAAGCCGGCGATCGCCGCCACGTTCTCGGTTCCCGCGCGCCGCGAGCGCTCCTGGCCGCCGCCGCGGATGAGCGGCTCGGCGATATGGATGTCGCCAAGTCCGGTATTGTGCCAGATGAGCGCGCCGGCGCCCTGCGGGCCGCCCAGCTTGTGCGACGAGATGGTCATCAGGTCGGCGCCGAGCGCCGCGATGGAACAGTCGAGCCGGCCCGGCCCCTGCGCGGCGTCCACGTGAAGCAGGCCGCCGGCGCCGTGCACGATCGCCGCGATGGCGGCGACGGGCTGCACCACGCCGGTCTCGTTATTGGCGAGCATCACCGAAACCAGCGGACGCTCGGCGCGGCCGATGGCTACTCTGAGGGCCTCGAGGTCGACCAGCCCGGCGGATTCGACCGCCAGCCGCTCGACCTGCGGGTCCGGAAAACGGCCGCCGCACAGCACGGAAGGGTGCTCGACACCGGAGACAAAAAGCCTGTCGCGCCAGCCCTTTATCCCGGAGCCCTCGAGCGCGGGGGTAAGCGCCAGCATATTGGCCTCGGTGGCGCCGGAGGTGAAAATCACGTCCTGCGCCTGCGCGCCAAAAGCTTGCGCGACCTGGTCGCGCGCCGCCTCGATCAAACCGCGCGCCGTCCGCCCCTCGGCATGCACGGAGGAGGCATTGCGGGCGTCCAGCGCGCGCAGAAACGCCGCGCGCGCCTCGTCGCGCAGGGGCGCGCTGGCGTTCCAGTCGAAATAGACGCGTTCGCTCATGCCTGTCTTGCGCTCATTGCGGTTTTGGCCCGTTTTTGGCCGTTTCAGCCGCCTTGGCCTTACGCCGCCGGTTCCGCCCGGGCCCCCGGGCCAGGCCCCGCAAAATGCTTGCGTTTCGCCCTGGGGGTCATGGTAGAAGCCGATCACTCCTTGGCACCGTTATAACGTGTGCCGCGGTGCTGCAAAGCGGAAAAGCACAAAATTGGAACAGTTCTAAACTGGGGCTGGGAACCAACACCCCGTTCCGCCCGACAAAGGCCGTTGGCGTCCCTATTTGGCGCGGCGAGCTCGAGTTTTGAGGTCGAAAGCCATGCCTGAGGTCATTTTCACCGGCCCCGCCGGGCGCATCGAGGGCCGGTACCACCCGGCGCGGCAGAAGAACGCCCCCATCGCCATCGTGCTGCACCCGCATCCGCAGTTCGGCGGCACCATGAACCATCCGATCATCTACCAGCTGTACTACGCCTTCGTGCACCGCGGCTTCTCGGCCCTGCGCTTCAATTTCCGCGGGGTCGGGCGCAGCCAGGGCTCGTTCGACCACGGCCAGGGCGAACTGTCCGACGCCGCCGCGGCGCTCGACTGGGCCCAGACCATCAATGCGGAGGCCAAGAGCTGCTGGATCGCCGGCTTCTCCTTCGGCGCCTGGATCGGCATGCAGCTCCTGATGCGCCGCCCGGAGATCGAGGGCTTCATCTCGATCTGCCCGCCGGCCAATCTCTACGACTTCTCGTTCCTGGCGCCCTGCCCGTCGTCCGGCCTGATCATCCACGGCGACAAGGACGCGGTGGTGCCGCACAAGGACGTCAACACGCTGGTCGACAAGCTCAAGACCCAGAAGGGCATCGTCATCGAGCAGAAGGTGGTGCAAGGCGCCAACCATTTCTTCGACGGCAAGGTGGAGCCGCTGCTCACCTCGATCGGCTCCTATCTCGACAAGCGGCTGAAGAGCGACCGAAAGCCGAGCGCGGCGTAGGCGGGCCGCAGCGCGCATAATAACAACTTACCATTTTAGGCCCAAACGCCCTTCTCAAGGATGCAGAACAGATCATCGCGTACGCACTGCGTGAACGCGAAGAGTTCGAGGACTAGCCATAGAGCGGTTTGAACTGAACATCGTCGCGCAAGGTTCGCAGTCGATCGGGGGCGCTTATTTCTGCAACTGTCGCAATCGTTGCCATTTTTCGCTTTCATGCGAGGCATAAGGCCCAAACAGTATCAAATTTAGACGAAGCCAGATTCCAAGCCCGGTTCGCTAGGCTTGACGGCCTCGCGGATCACGGCCTCACCACCACCCCG
Source organism: Pseudolabrys sp. (assembly GCA_037385125.1). Taxonomy (GTDB): domain Bacteria; phylum Pseudomonadota; class Alphaproteobacteria; order Rhizobiales; family Xanthobacteraceae; genus Pseudolabrys. Next base: position 17,648 of record JARRNI010000007.1, on the reverse strand, counting down.
CCCAGCATCGGCTCCTTCACGCCCGTCGTGCTCGGAAACGTCAGCGGCAGGCCGTTCATCGTGCGCACCGCCAGGTGAGCGAAGGCCTGCGCCTCCAGCGACTGCGACGACCAGCCGGCGGCATCGGCGGTCTCCACCGTGGCGGGCTTGAGCCGCGCGGCCAGCATCTTCATCAGCGTCGGATTGCGCGCGCCGCCCCGCCCGCCACGATCCAGTCGTGCGGCGGCTGCGGCAGCTGCGCGACGACGCGCGCGACCGAGGCCGCAGTCAGCGCCGACAGGGTGGCCGCGCCGTCGGCCACGCTGAAGTCGGGCAGCCCGATATTGGCGGAGGCGAAAGCGTTGCGGTCGAGCGATTTCGGGCACGGCTGCGCGAAGAATTTGTCCACCAGCACGCGCGCGATGAAGCCCTCGTCGACGCGGCCCCGGGCCGCCTGGTCGCCGTCGCGGTCGAACGGCGCGCCCGTGCGCGCGCGCATGAAATCGTCGAGCAGGGCATTGCCCGGCCCGGTGTCGCAGGCGATTGGATCGCCGCCGTCCACGAAGGTGACACCAGCGGGGCGCCCTGCCCGCCGGCCGCGAGGTCGGCGGCGCGGAAGTCGTAAGCCACCGGCAGCCTGAGCCGGCGCGCCAGCGCGGCGCCGTCGCCAATCTGCACCGTCAGCCCGCAGGCAGGCTTGTGCAGCACGATCTGGCCGTGGAACCCGACCACGGCGATGCCAGCCAGCCGGATCGATGCGGTTGTCGGCGAGGAAGAGCTCGACCGTCTCGGCATGCACGGCGGTGACGAAGGCTTCCGCCTCCGCCAGCACGCCCGGGCGGGCGGCGCGGTCGCTCAGCCCGGCGCCCTCCGCCAGCACCTTCCGCAACAAGGCGCGCTCGCCGTCGCCATAGGGTCGGTAGCCGGTAGGCCCGAAGCCGGCCACCCGCTCGCCGTCGGTCGTAATGCGCGCGATGTCCACCCCGTCGAGCGAGGTCCCGCTCATCATGCCAATGGCCCGCACCACCGCCTAAGGCCCCCCGCCCCTTCATTTATTCGTCGGACCTGTTACACCACGCGCCGCAACCGCCCGACAAAGGCCGCGCCAAGCCGGCCGGGGCCGTCCGAGACACAAGATGAGCGCCTACAAGTCCGATTTCCTTAATATTCTGGCCGAGCGCGGCTTCATCCACCAGATGTCCGAGCCGGAGGCGCTGGACGGCGCCGCCCGCGCCGGCAGCATCGCCGGCTACATCGGCTTCGATTGCACCGCCGCCTCTCTGCACGTCGGCTCGCTCTTGCCGATCATGATGCTGTACTGGATGCAGCAGACCGGCCACCAGCCGATCGCGCTGATCGGCGGCGGCACCACGCGGGTGGGCGACCCGAGCGGCAAGGACGAAAGCCGCCGCATCCTGACCGACGCGCAGATCGGCGAGAACCTGAAGGGCATCCGCGCCGTCTTCGCCAAGTTCCTGACCTTCGAGTCGGAGGGCGGCCGGGCCATCATGGCCAACAATGCCGACTGGCTGAACGAACTCAACTATATCGACTTCCTGCGCGACGTCGGGCGGCATTTCTCAGTCAACCGCATGCTCTCCTTCGACTCGGTGAAGCTCAGGCTCGACCGCCAGCAGGAGCTGTCGTTCCTCGAATTCAACTACATGGTGCTGCAGGCCTACGACTTCGTCGAACTCAATAAGCGCTACAACTGCATCCTGCAGCTCGGCGGCTCCGACCAATGGGGCAACATCGTCAACGGCATCGACCTCGGCCGCCGCATGATGAACGCGCAGCTGTTCGCGCTCACCGCGCCGCTGATCACCACCTCCTCCGGCGCCAAGATGGGCAAGACCGCCGCCGGCGCGGTCTGGCTCAACGCCGACCAGGTCTCGCCCTATGACTACTGGCAGTACTGGCGCAACACCGAGGACGCCGACGTGACGCGCTTCCTCAAGCTGTTCACGGTGCTGCCGCTCGACGAGGTCACCCGGCTCGGCGCGCTCAGGGACGCGGAGATCAACGAGGCCAAGAAGGTGCTGGCAACCGAGGCGACCGCTTTGGTGCACGGGCGCGAGGCCGCCGAAGCCGCGGCCGAGACCGCGCGCAAGACCTTCGAGGAAGGGGCCTTTGCCGAGAACCTGCCGACGGTCGAGATCGCCCGCGCCGAACTCGATCAGGGCCTGGGCGTGCTGCTGGCCTTCTCCGAAAAGACCAAGCTCGTCACCTCCAACGGCGACGCACGCCGGCAGATCAAGGGTGGCGCGCTGAAGGTTAACGACGTCACCGTCAGCGACGACAAGATGACGCTATCGCCGAAGGACCTCACGCCCGACGGCGTGATAAAGCTCTCGCTCGGCCGGAAGCGGCACGTGCTGCTCAAGCCGGTCTAGAAGCGCGCCCTGGGCCCCCCTGCCCCCGGTTCCGGCCCGCCCCGCAGGCGGGCAGGAACAAACCCGGCCGAAATCGCGTTTGATCCACGTCAAGGCTCGGCGCGCGGCAAAACCTGATATATTAAATGGTCCGATGGCAGCGCCAGGCGGCGGTGGAGTGGCCAGATGGCATCAATTCATCAGTTGATTACCGACGTGGAACGCCGGGGGGACGCTCATCCGGAGCACCCCCGCTTCGCAGGCAAGATTGACGTGCCGGAAGAGGTGCTCCGCTTCGCGCCGCGCAAAATCCGCGCCCAGCATGAGACCAGCGAAGACCGCATCGAGCAGCTCGAGAACGAAGTCAAGGAATGGCAGGACCGCGCCGGCCGGGCCGAAGCCCGGCTCCGCTCCATTGAGGAATCGGTGCAGCGCATCGCGGCCAAATACCTGCACGCCGCCCCCAAGACCGCATCCAAGGGGTAACGCCCCGCAAGGCTGGCGCCGCGCGCGCCGGGCGGGACGGCCCTGCCCGGCCGCTGCGCATCGCTACCGCTTCGGCGGGTAGAAGCGCGGGTCGAACTGCCCCGGCGACGGGATGAACTTGCGCAGCAGACCCGGCGCGATCGCGCTCACCGGATTGATCAGGATGTGCGGCGCGCTCGGCGGGCCGGTGGCCTCATAGGTAATGCCGAGTAGGCCCTCATTGGCGCCGCCGCCGAGGATCAGGCCGACCACCGGGATCTGCCCGAACAGGTTGTTGATGCCGTAGAACGGCACGAAGGTGCCGCGCAGGTGCACGTCATCCTTGGCGTAGTCGATCTGGCCTTCGACCGTCGCGCCCACCGCCGGCCCGCGCACCACACCGTTGCGGATCGACATGTGCCCGGGATAGCGCGTGAAGTCCATGTGCGCTTCGGAGAACTTCACGCCGCCGCCCGGCTGGCCGGGCGCGCCGGCGGTGACGCGCTTAAGCGTCGGCTCGCCGCGCACGGTGAAATTACGCACATAAAGCGTGCCGACCTGCGGCTTGTGGTCGGCGCTCGGCGGATCCATCGCCACCCACATCTTGCCGCCATACATGCGCGGGTACATGTCGGTGAAACGGAACAAGGCGCCGGCGTCCGCGGTCTCGAAATAGACTACCCGGTGCTTGTCGCTGGTGCGCAGGCGCAGGTCGCCGATCAGCGGCGTGTCGCGCCCGATCCGCGCCTTCATGGAGAAGCTGCGGATGTGGCCGTCGCGGCGCGCTATCCTGAGGTCGAGGCCGCGCAGGGTCTCGCCGTTGAAGCCCGCCACCGCGCCGAGCTTCACGTCGAGATCGAGGTCGGTCTCCTTCTCTTTGGATTTCCCTTTCTGCTTCGCGTTGCCGGCCAACGACGCCTTGACGAAATTGCGCCCGTCATAGACGTCGCCGCGCATGGTGACGTGCAGCACGCCGTCGCTGCGGTCGGCCTTCAGCGTCGCCTTGTCGCCGCCCGACAGCGCGAACACCGGCAGGTCGGCGGACACGAGATCGCCGGAATCGTCGAACTCGACCGTGCCCTTCACATTGGCGCCGGAGCCGGCGATGTTCATATGGTCGAAACGCACCGCGTTCGGCAGCTGCACCATGGTATAGGCGACATGCGCGGGCTTGCCGGCCGGCTTGCGCCAGCCCGGCAGCAGATTGTCGATCTTGGCCGGCGTCAGGTCGGCGTCCACTTTCAGCTTGGTCTGCTTGGGGTCATCGCCGATGCGCCCGGAGACCTTGACCGGGATGGTGCCGCTTACCGTGTCGCCGAAATCAATGCCGAGGCGGCGGCGGGCGGCCGCGTCGAGCTTGGCGCTGAGCTTGAGCTGGGCGTCCTGACCGCTCTGCTTCTCCACGTCAAGGGCGGCCGGAGTCCCGCTGATCTTGACGTCGCCTTTGATCTGGTAGCCCTCGTTGGAGGCGGTGACGTGCAGCGTGCGCGCTTCGACCTTGTGCCCCGCCAGCAGCTTGTCGGCGCCGAAATTGGTCAGGTCGGCGGTGATGGCGTAGCTCGACGAATCCTTTGGCACGTTGCGCCCGACCATGAGATTGACCGTGACGCGCGCGCTCACCGTGCCGCGGGTCGAGTTCGGATCGATGGCCAGGCCGACCTTGTCGCGCATGCCCTGGCTCGACAGGAATGCCGCGGCCGCCTGCACCGCGCCGTCGATGCGGAAGCGGGCGGTGGCGGGCGCCGGCTTCGGATGAGCATCGGGCACGTCGAAAATGCCGTCGGCGATGTTGAGTTTGCGCCCGCCGGCAACATCCACCGTGCCGCGGCCGAGGCTGACCGTGGCGTGGCGGCCGACCACCCGCATGGTGAGATCGGCGTCATGGATCGCCGGCATGTCCGGCAATGGCTTCACGGTGGTGCCGCTGGTCTCCAAATCGATGGACAGCCCGTCCGGCGGCATCGGCGGGCCGTCGGGCCGGAAGTCCGGCAGCGGCGCGTTCCCGGCGATCACCACGCGCTCGATCACGCCGCCGAAGGCATGCTCCTCGACCCATTTGCGCACGGCATAGTTGGCGAAGATCGGCCAGATACGCTTCAGTACCGACCCTGGCATGCGCGTGCAGGCGACGCCGAAGGCGAGATGCGGCACCTTGCCGGAATAGTCGAGGCTGCCGGTGAGCGCGATGCCGATATTGTAGAGCGGCCGGGTATCGACCCGGCTGAGATCGCCTTTGACGAGATCGATGCGGCGACGCTTGGTGTCGATGCGACCATGCATGGTCACCCGGTTGATGGCAAAGCCTTCCGGGTCGAGCGGGCCGGAGCCGCCCAGGACGACCGGATCGACCACGTTATCGCCGCGCGTGACGTCGAAGCTCCATACCCCGCTGTTGTCGGTCGGCGCATGCAAGGTGGCCCGCATGGTGAACTGGTTGCCGCCTGCCTTCACCTGGAAGGGAACGATCAGGGCGCGGTGACGCGCGTCCCAGTTGAAACGGATGTCGGCCCGCTGCACGGGCACGTCGATGTCATCGTCGCCGTGATCGATGACGTTGCCGCGGCCCGCCACGATCTGCCCCTGCATGCGCTCGAGCTCACCTTGCGCGGAAATCTCCGCGCGCACGCTGGCCGACACCGGCAGATTGGCTTCTACCTCGGACTCGTTGAGACGCATCGCCAGCATGATGTCGGCGGAGGAAACGTTCCGCGCCTCCAGACCGATGGCGCGCACGCCGTCGCCGACCGGCCGCAACGCCGCGCTCAGGATCCAGGGATGCTTGGGATTCTCCGAGGCCAGCTTGAAGGTGATGCCGCCCGACGCCGGCCGCATCAGGCTGACATTGATCCGGCTGAAGGTCCAATGCTTGCCGTTGCGCTCGTCGTCGACGGTGAGATTGCCGTTCTTGAGGCCGAGCTCGCGCAGGTCGTGACCGTCGAGGCCAGTGGCGCCAAGCCCGTCGATCCAGGCGAGCAGCCCGGCGAGATCCTCGGCGCCCGCCCCCAGCAGACCGGGCACCGCCGCCTCCACCACGCCGCCGGGGCTCGTGGCTTTGCTCGCCGGCGCCGCCGTCGCAATCGGCCGCTTGTTGGCGCCGGCAAAGACGGTTACGGCGCCGTTCTTCTCGATGCGCACCGCCATTTCGGCGCCGACAAGATTGAGGCTTTTCGCGCGCACATTGCCGGTGAGCAGGCTCAGGCCGGAAAGCCCGACTTCCGCTTTCGGTGCGCTCGCCACCACGGCGCCGTCGGCGTCACGCACCGTGACGTTACGCAGGCGCAGCGAGATGTGGCCGTTCTCGTCGCGCTCGAGTTGGGTGCCGCCCACCGTGACGGTGCGCGAGCCGCCGAAATTGTCCTCGATCGCCTTCTTCAGCCAAGGCGTGGCCAGATCGAGCTCGATCGGCCCGCTCGATAGCCGCCACCACAGGCCGCCCCCGGCGAGCACCACCAAGCCGACCGTGATGGCGCTGCCCCATAGCAGCCGCCGCACCAATCGCCGCCGCAGGAATCGCAGCGCGCCACGCTGCAGGCTGCCCCAATGCCGCGAGTCTGCCGCATGCGCCTTGCGGCGCGGACGCTTGGCCCGGTGCCTGGTGTCGCCATGCTTCGCGCCATGCGCGCTCTTGGCTTCACGGGTGTGCTTGCCCGCGTGCGCGTGCTTGCCGGCATGCGCATGGGCGTGCTTAGTCGCGCGATGGTCGTGATGATGGGACGCATGGCCGGACGAGCGGCCCTCGTCCACCGTATGGTCGCCCGAACCATTGGGATCGTGGTCGCTCGTTTTCATGCCCTATTGGGCGCCCCCTCTTGTGGCGCTGAACACGTCCCGGCCGCGCCCGCTGTGGGGGCACGGCTCTCGGCCCAAATCGGTAGAACGGCTTGCGCCCGCCCGACGCAGGCGGCTATTGGCGAGTTTGAAGGGTCGAAAACGACGAAAGGAAGGCATTATATGGCCCGTGAACCCGTGGCAGGCGCCAAGGCGCCGGCCTTCACCCTGCCGCTCGACGGCGGCGCCACCGTGTCGCTGAAGGACTTCATGGGCCGGAATCTGGTCCTCTATTTCTATCCCAAGGCCGACACGCCGGGCTGCACCCGGGAAGCTATCGCATTCTCGAAGCTGCGCGCGGCTTTTTCCAAGGCCGGCACCGACATCCTCGGGGTTTCGGCCGACTCGGTCGCCGCGCAGAATAAGTTCAAAATTAAGCATAAGCTGAAAATCCCGCTCGCGTCCGACGAGACCAAGAAGATGCTGACCGCTTATGGCGCCTGGGGCGAGAAGAGCCTTTATGGTCGCAAGTTCATGGGGGTCGTCCGCAAGACCTTCCTGATCGACGGTGAAGGCCGCATCGTCCGGGTCTGGGCGAAGGTCAAGGTGGACGGCCATGCGCAAGAGGTGCTGGAAGCCGCCCGCACCTTGTAATTCACTGCTTTTGCAGCCGAATCACGCTCCCCTTTGGCCCGAGTTAGGGGCTTTTTAACCATATGCGACTGATATCGGCCTGCCGGCTCACGCGGCCCCACGCGCGCGCCAGCAGGGGTTCCAATGTCGCATTCGTCCGCCGCCGCCCACCCACATACCGCCGAGCATCGGCAGCGCCCGCGCGCCAGACCGGCTGCCGCCGTCTCCCGCTATGTCCACCGCAGCCGCGGCGGCTACACGCTGCAGCATGCCGGCCACCAGATTCGTATCGGACCGGTCGCCTTCTGGATCGTGGTCGGTACCCTGGTAGCGATGGCAGTGTGGTCGATCCTGACCGGCACCTATTTCGCCTTCCGCGAGGACGTGCTCACCGGGCTGATCGGCCGCGAGACCAAGATGCAATTTGCCTATGAGGACCGCATCGCGGAGCTGCGGGCCGAGGTCGACCGCATCACCAGCCGGCAGTTGCTCGACCAGCAGCAGTTCGCGCAGAAGCTGAAGACGCTGCTCGACCGGCAGGCGGCGCTGGAGCGGCGCACCGATGCGCTGGCCGGCGACGGGCTGACTACCGGCTCGATCCCGCCCGCCCGTAGCGCCAAGCGCGCGCCGGCTGCGCCGCCGCCCAATCTTTCGCCACCCAAGCCCAAGCCGATCAGCGACACCGTAATCTATGTGGCGCCGCCCGACCGCGAGGCGCGGCTGCAATCGCGCCTGGCGCCGGCGGGGGCCACGCGACTGGCCATGCGCGACGCCGGCGGCCTCGACGGCATGGTGGCGCGCGTATCCGCCTCGCTCGACAAGGTCGCGCAGCGGCAGAGGGCGGCGCTCGGCAACATTGAGGAGCGCGTCGACAACAAGGCGCGCCGCATGCACAGCGTGCTCGCCGACCTCGGCATCCATATCGGCAAGATACCGAGACGCGCCGCCGGCGGGCCGTTCATGCCGGTCAGGCCGCCGAAGCCGGGCGCAAGCGCCTTCAACCGTCAGTTCTACCGTGTGGCGCTCGCGCGCGCGCGCATCGCGCATTACGACCGCGTGCTGATCGACGTGCCGGTGCGCAAGCCCGTGGCCGGCCCCATCGACGTGAACTCGCCGTTCGGCGTGCGCACCGATCCGTTCAACGGCCGCCCCGCCATGCACACCGGCGTCGACCTGCACGGCGACTACGGCGAGCCGGTGTATGCCACCGCCGCCGGCACGGTGACCAAGGCCGGCCGCGACGGGGGCTACGGCAACCTAGTGGAGATCCGCCACGGCAACGGCATCTCCACCCGCTACGGCCACCTGTCGGCGATCGAGGTCAAGGTCGGCCAGAAGGTGCGGGTCGGCCAGGTGATCGGCAAGATCGGCTCCACCGGCCGCTCCACTGGCCCGCATCTGCATTACGAGACGCGGGTCGATGGCAAGCCGGTCAATCCGCAGAAATTCCTGCGTGCGGGCCTGCGGCTGGGACACGCCTGAACCGATTGCCATCTGGCCCACCGTATAAGATGAATCCCTAGAGGACCAAATCGGGGGGGCACACGGCATTATGCGTATTGGGCCACGCCATCCTTGGCTCGGCGCGGCCGGGTTTCATATCACGTTGCCCTGGCTCACCGGCGTCTTCCGCCGGCGCCATATCCACCGCGCGCACAGCGATTTCACCCGCGCGCGCATTACCGCCCTCAAGGACAAGATCGAACGCGGCGATACCGTCTATCTCGCGGGCGTATCTGCCGCCGGCACGCATAATTCCGGCGTCGCGCTGATCGAGGTCACGCGCGATGGCCCGAAGCTGATCCTGAACAACGAAGAAGAACGCTTCTCGGCGGTCAAGCACAGCAACGCCTATCCGCAACAGTCGATCGACGCCATGGTTGCCTGGCTCGCGACACAGCGCTTCGGGCCGGACCGCATCGATGCCTGGTTCACCGCCTGGGATTACCCCGCGCTTTCGGCGACGCTGATCCGCACCTTCCTGGAGGAAGCGCCGGCCAGCCTGCGCACCCTGATGCGCGCCGAAGGCACACCGCTGTTCAACGCGCGCGACCTCGACCGCGGCTTCCGCGCGGCGCGCCATATCGGCCGGCAGCTCGGCTTCGCTGCGCCGATCGACCTCATCGGCACGCCGCATCACGAGAACCACGCCTGGTTTTCCTTCGCGGCCTCGCCCTTCGCGCGCAAAGAGAAGCCGGTGATGGTGGCAGTGCTGGACGGGCTCGGCGACAGGGGGGCGATCTCGCTCTATGTAGTCGAAAACGGCCGCATGAAGCGCATCTACGCCAACAACAGCGTGTACGACTCGCTCGGCATTTTCTACGCCGTGATCTCTTCGACGCAGGGCGGCTGGACCTGGCTGTCGAGCGAGGGCCGCTACATGGGCGCCACCGCCTATGGCAACAACGACCGCAACAGCAATCCCTATTACAAGGCGTTCAAGCAGATCTTCGTGCTCGCGCCCGAGGGCCGCATCTATCTCAACCGTGACCTTGCCAACTGGCCGCGCGATATCATGCGTGAGCCATACACCGCCGCGCTCAAGAAAATTCTCGGCGAGCCGATCGCGCAAAAGGACATGTGGAACCCGGACGCGGTGCTGCGCATCGAGGACATCAAGCATAGCGAAAACACGCAAGCGCGTCTCGACAAAGCGGCGGCCACGCAGATGGTGTTCGAGGACGCGCTGATGCATGTGATCGCCCATTTCATCCGCGCAACCGGCAGCGACAGGTTGGTGCTGACCGGCGGCATCGGGCTCAACGCGCTCGGCAATATGCGGCTGCTCGAGCATTTCGACGAAGCCTATTTCCGGCGCGAATTGGGGCGCGACGGCCGGCTGCATCTGTGGGTGCCGCCGGTGCCTAACGATGCCGGCGTGACCATCGGCGCAGCCTTCATGGGCGCCTATCTCGCCGGCTACGGCTTGGGCCAACCGGTCGAGCATGCGTTCTACTGCGGCACACCTCCGGCCGAGAGCGATATTCGCGCCGCGCTCGCCGCGAACCCCGACGTCGAATGGCTGGAGCTTGCACCGGTCGACGGCGAGCGGGCCCGCGCGCGCTACGCCGATTTCATGGCCTACATGACCGCACAGGACGCCATCTTCGCGCTCTATCAGGGCGCGGCCGAGACTGGTCCGCGCGCGCTCGGCCACCGCTCGATCCTGGCCAACCCGTGCAATCCGGCGACGCGCGACAATCTGAACGCGCGGGTGAAATACCGCGAGGCCATCCGCCCGCTGGCGCCCATGCTGACGCTTGAGGCGGCGCAAGAGCTGTTCGAACTGTCGGAAAGCGCCAGCGACGCCAACTACAATGCCTACAACTACATGGTGCTCACCGCGCACGCCAAGCCTGCGGCGCGCCGGCGCATCCCTTCGGTCATCCACGCTGACGGCACCGGACGTTTACAGATCGTGCGGGAGAATACCGATCCCCTCACCTACGCATACCTAAAGGCGCTAGGCCGCCGCATCGGCGTCGGATGCGCGGTCAATACCTCATTTAACGTGGCCGGCCCGATCGCGCAGACGCCGCGCCAGGCGCTCGATACGCTGCGCCGCTCAAAGGGACTCGATGCGGTGCTCATGTTTTCCGCAGAGGGCCCGGTGTTCGCGGCGCTGCACGGCGGCGCCGCGCGGGAGGGCGACCGGTTTCGCACCTGGTTGAAGGTGTGGCAGGAGGAGGCGGGCGAGCGTCTGGAGATTTGACCAAAGACGGTTGCGGCGAGGCGCGGCCCGCGCGTTCAGCAGGCCGGTTCGGGCGCCAACCGCGCGTCGATAAACACCGCCAGCCAGACAGTCGACGCGCCGGGCTGCGTCCAGGCCACGCGGTGCCGGCAATGCGCCGGCAGGAGCAGGCTGTCGCCGGGCCCGAGCGCGCGCTCTTCCGCTTCGCCTTCGATTGCGAGCCGTGCCCGCCCCTGCATGACCAGCACCCATTCGGCTTCGTCCTGGTCGTACCAGAAGCCGGGCGGCGAAGTGTGTCCGTGGGAGACGTCCGCTCGACGCGGAGGCCTTCCGCCTTCAGCAGAACTTCGATCGCTTCATCGCCGCCGGGCGCCGGAAGGGGCGATAGCAGGTTCGCGGTGGGCGACGCCGCACTGATCTTCTTGCTCATTGTCATCTATTTTGACTCAATCCGGGATATAATGCTGCCGGGAAACGGCAGCTTGTGCAGCTTGCGCATCTGCCCGAAAATCGGCGCTTCCACGCATCATAGGCCATCTGGCCACGCTCTTGCGGATCAGTCGGCCCGCGAACACGCCCGGGAGGAGCACCATGCGGCTCATGCTCAGGTTCGCGATACCCGTCGCGCGCGGCAACGCGGCGGTCAAGGACGGCACGCTCGGACAGGCGATCGAAAATCTGATCAAGATGACAAAAGCGGACGCATGCTATTTCACGATGATCGACGGCAAACGCGGGGGCATGATCTTTTTTGAGGAGAGCGACACGACGCGCCTGCGGCAGATCAACGAGCCGATGTTCGCCGCACTCGATGCAGCCATCGAGATCGTGCCGGTCTTGACGCTTGACGAAATGAAGCGCGGCGTTTCGAAATAGGCGGCCCCTACTCTAATTCCTCCACTGCAACCGGCCCGCCGCCGAAAGCCTTCTGCGCCAGCGCTGCCTGCATGAACTCGTCGAGGTCGCCGTCGAGCACCGCACCGGTGTTGGAGGTGGACACGCCGGTGCGCAGGTCCTTCACCATCTGATAGGGCTGCAGCACGTAGGATCTGATCTGGTGACCCCAGCCGATATCGGTCCTGGCGGCCTGCTCGGCGGCCGCCTTCTCCTCGCGCTTCTTCATTTCCATCTCGAACAGCCGGGCGCGCAGCATGTCCCAGGCCTGCGCGCGGTTGCGGTGCTGCGAGCGATCGTTCTGACACTTGACCACGATGTTGGTGGGGATATGGGTGAGACGCACCGCCGATTCCGTGCGGTTGACGTGCTGGCCGCCGGCCCCGCCCGCGCGCATCACGTCGACGCGCACGTCCTTTTCGTCGATGTCGATCTTGATCGAATCGTCGAGCACCGGGAACACCTGCACGCTGGCGAACGAGGTGTGCCGGCGCGCATTGGCGTCAAAGGGCGAGATGCGCACCAGCCGGTGCACGCCGTTCTCGCTCTTAAGCCAGCCATAGGCGTTGCGGCCCTTGACAATGACGGTCGCCGACTTGATGCCGGCGCCCTCCCCTTCGGTCTCCTCCACCCATTCGGTCTTGTAGTCGTGCGCCTCGGCCCAGCGCACATACATGCGCATCAGCATGCCGGCCCAGTCCTGGCTCTCGGTTCCGCCGGCGCCGGCATGCACCTCCAGATAGCAGTCGTTGCTGTCGGCTTCGCCGGAGAGCAGCGCCTCCAGTTCGCGCCGCGCCACCTCCGCCTTCAGCCGCTTCAGGCCGGCTTCGGCTTCGTTGACGGTCGCCTCGTCATTTTCGGATTCACCGAGCTCGATCAAGGTGAGCTGATCGTCAAGCTCCTGCTCGATGCGTCCGATGGCCGAGAGCTGATCCTCGAGCGCGTCGCGCTCGCGCATCACGCGCTGGGCCTTGTTCTGGTCGCTCCAGAGCGCGGGATCCTCGGCCTCCTTGTTCAGCTCGGCCAGGCGCCGTTGGGCGGTATCGACGTCAAAGATGCCTCCTCAGCAGTCCGAGCGACCGCTTGACGTCTTCGACCAGGCTTTCGGTTTCCGCGCGCATGATATCCCGTGTCCGTGCCGCCCGCGGGCGGCGCTTTCGATTCAAATGTCGGCAGGGATTTAGCGTCGCGTGGCGGCGAGCGCAACCGGCCTAGTACAGCCCGCCCGTGCCCGAGCGCACAGCGCGGCCGACGCCGGCCGGCACGTTGCCGAAGTACGGCGCCCGGCTGTCGCCAGCATTGTCCGCGCCATAACGGCCGTTGCTGTTGCCGTCGCCATAGCCGACCAGGGCGTAGTTATCGGCCGGCGCGGTGCCCGGCTTGAAGGCCTCCAGGATCACTCGCTTGGTGTTGGGACCAGGGCGCGTGCCGGTCTTCAGGTCGACGCGCACCAGCTTGATGCCGGGCGGCACGCGGAACGGCATCGGCGGCTTGCCCTTGAGCGCCGCTTTAAGGAAATCGCGCACCACCGGCGCCGCCAGGCGCCCGCCGGTCATGGCGTGGCCGAGCGACTTCGGCTTGTCATAACCGATATAGACGCCGCACACGATGTCGGGCGTGAAGCCGATGAACCAGGCATCCTTGTAGTCGCTGGTGGTGCCGGTCTTGCCGGCGACCGGCCGCTTGAGGCTGCGCAACGCCGTGCCGGTGCCGTATTGCACCACGCCTTCCATCAGTGAGGTGATCTGGTAGGCGGTCATCGGGTCGAGCACCTGCTGGCGCCGGTCGATCAGCGAGGGCTCGGGCTGGTTATTCCATTTCTTGGCGTCGCAGCCGATGCATTCGCGCTTGTCGTGCTTGTAAACGGTGTGGCCGTAGCGGTCCTGGATGCGGTCGATCAGCGTGGCCTTCACCTTGCGCCCGCCATTGTCGATCATGGCGTAGGCGTTGACCATGCGCAGCAGCGTGGTCTCGCCGGCGCCGAGGGCGAAGGACAGATAGGGCGGCAGGCTGTCGTAGACGCCGAAGCGCTTGGCGTATTCGGCGATCAGCGGCATGCCGATGTCCTGCGCCAGCCGCACCGTCATCACGTTGCGCGAATGCACGAGGCCGAAGCGCAGCGTCGAGGGACCGTAGAAATCCTGCTCGTAGTTTTCTGGCTTCCACACGCCGAGGCCCGGGCCCTGGTCGATCTCGATCGGCGCGTCGAGCACCAGCGTCGAGGGCGTATAGCCGTTGTCGAGCGCGGCCGCATAGACGATCGGCTTGAACGAGGAGCCGGGCTGACGCAACGCTTGGGTGGCGCGGTTGAACTGGCTCTGGTCGTAGGAGAAGCCGCCGACCATGGCGAGCACGCGACCGGTCCAGGGATCCTCCGCCACGATGGCGCCGGAGACTTTCGGGATCTGGCGTAGCGCGTACTGGCCCTGGTCGTTGGTCGGCTCGGCATAGATCACGTCGCCGGGATGCAGCACGTCGCTTACCTTGCGCGGCGTATGGTGCTTGACCTTGGCCCATTTCACGCCGTCGAGCGGGATGATGCCGACCTTACGCTCCTTGCTGACGAAGCCGCCCGGCTCCCGCCCCGGCTGCAGGCCGACGCGCGCCGACTTGGCGTCGACCTCCAGCACCACCGCCAGCCGCCAAGGCGCGATGTCGCCCAGCGCCTTCACCTTGGCGAGCTTGGGGCCCCAGTCGCCGTCGAGCTTGATCGTGCCGACGGGCCCACGGTAGCCGTGCGCCTGGTCGTATTTCACCAGCTCGTCTACCAACGCCTTGCGCGCGATCATCTGCAGCTTGGGATCGAGCGTGGTGCGCACCGACAGCCCGCCCTCATAGAGCTTCTTCTCGCCGTAGCGGGCGTACAGCTCGCGCCGCACTTCCTCAGCGAAATATTCCGCCGCGAACATGTGCTGGGTCGGCGGCTTCTGCACCGCGCCGAGCGCGGCCTGCTTGGCCTTGCGAGCCTGCGCCTCGGTGATGAAGCCGTCGGCCGCCATCTGGTCGATCACCCAGTTGCGGCGCTTGATCGCCCGGTCGTGCTGACGGAACGGATGGTAATTGTTGGGCGCCTTCGGCAGCGCCGCAAGATAAGCGGCCTCGGGCACGGTCAGTTCGTTCACACCCTTGTCGAAATAGGTGAGCGAGGCGGCGGCGATGCCGTAGGCGCCGAGGCCGAGATAGATCTCGTTCAGATAAAGCTCGAGGATCTTGTCCTTCGAATAGGTGCGCTCGATCTTGAGCGCCAGCAGCGCCTCCTTGATCTTGCGCGTGAAGGTGACCTTGTTGGTCAGCAGGAAGTTCTTGGCGACCTGTTGCGTGATGGTCGAGGCGCCCTGCGGGTGCCGGCCCGAGCCATAGTTCTCCACATAGGAGATCGCCGCGCGCGCGATGCCGACGAAGTCGAGCCCGCCATGATGATAGAAGTTCTTGTCCTCGGCCGCCATGAAGGCGTCCTTGACCAGGTTGGGCACCGCCTGGATCGGGATGTAGAGGCGGCGCTCCTTGGCGTATTCGGCGAGCAGCGAGCCGTCGGCGGCGTGCACCCGCGTCATCACCGGGGGCTCGTAGTCCTGCAGCTGCGAATAGTCCGGCAGGTTCTTGGAGAAATGCCACATCAGGCCGGCCACCGCGGCCACCCCCACCACGAAGAGGATGGTGCCGACAGCGAACAGAAAGCCGAAGAACCGAAGGATACCCCTCATCAGCAAATGGTCCCGCCCCGACCCCCGCGGTGCCCCGCTGCCCTCGGCCGCGCTGCGCGGTCCTTAAGAAGCGCCGGGCTTTCTACAACCTTCTCAGCCAATGCCGACAGGCCCACGCCGGCAATCCCGGCAATTCCCGCCGTCCCGGCAATTGTGCAGCTTATGCCGCTTTCGCCTATGCCGCCGGCCCGCCCGGCCGCGACCAGTTTCTCTGGTGGCCGGTTTTTATGTTGAAACTGAGGCCGGTAGGCCAAGTCGCTCAAGCCGCCCGGCCGCGTCATTTGGCCCCCACGCTGGCGCCCACCAGCCGGCGAGCAAAGAAATCGTTCACCGCTTGCACTATCACCTTCGCCGTATGCGCCCGCCATACCGGCGAAACCAAGTGCCTAAGATCGCTGCGGGTGGTCATGTAGCCGAGCTCCACCAGCACCGAGGGTACGTCCGGCGCCTTCAACACCACGAAGCCCGCCGATTTCACCGGCTTGAGGTGCAGCGGGATGGTCGGCTTGAAGTCGCGCGCGAGCATGCGCGCAAACTGCACCGAGAAGGTCTTGGTTTCGCGCTGGGCGAGATCGATCAGGATGCTGGCAACGTCGTCGGGCTGCGCGCTGAGATCCACGCCGGCGATCACGTCCGACTTGTTCTCCTTTTCCGCCAGCTTGGCGGCTTGGGCGTCGGAGGCGTGCTCGGACAGGGTATAGATAGTGGCGCCCTCGCCCAGCCCTTCGCGGCGCGGCAGCGAATCGCAATGGATCGAGATGAACAGCGACGCTTTGTGCCGGCGGGCGAAGCGCACCCGCTCCTGCAGCGGGATGAAGGTGTCGTCGCTGCGCGTCATCGCCACCCGGTATTTGCCGGTGGCCAGCAGCTCCTGGCGCAGCTTGAAACCGAAGGCGAGCGCGATGTCTTTTTCGTCCTGGCCGTCCAGTCCCTTGGTGCCGCTGTCGATGCCGCCATGGCCGGGATCGACCACGATCAGCGGACGCGGGTCGTTCTCGGCGGTCGCCACATCGCTGCGCAGCGGAATTCTGTGGCGCGGCGGCCGCGCGGTCAACTCCATCGTGTGCAGGTAGCTCTGCCGGTCGGTGGGGGTGAGCGCGAGCACCAGCCGGGCCGGCTGGCCATCGCTGGCGGCCAGCGTGAAGGCCTTGTCGACGCGCACCGGCTTGCTCACGTCGAGCACGATGCGCGAGCCCCCCTCCATGATCAGGCCATAGCGGAAAACCTTGATCAGGCCGCGGCCGGTCTCGCCCACATCGCGCGGTAGCTTGAACTTCACCTGGGGCAGATCGACCACAACCCGGTAGGGGTCGGCCAGCGTGAAGGTGGCGATGTCGACCTTGCGGGTCAGGTCCATGACGAAGCGGGTCTGCAACGCATCGCCACCCAGACGCACCGCGGTGGCCTCGGGCATCTTCTGCTGCGGCGGCGGCAGCTTGTGCGCGCTGACGGCGCTCTCGGTCGCGCGTGCAGACAGGGCGCCGGGCAAAGCGACACCGAGGGCGCAGACGGCGGCACAGGCGAGTGCGAGCGGACGGAATGTCACGAATCTGGACCCTTTCCGGCTCTTTCTACTCCATTAGGCCCGCATTGGTTAACGGAACTTAACCACAGGGCGCGGTTCGCCGCCGGACTGTGGCGCGATGGCCGCGGGTTCCCGCTTCACAACGCCTGGAACGCGTTCGTGGTCATTCCGAGGCGGCGGAAGTAGCGCCCGCGGGCCGCCACGGAACGGTGCGACCAGAGGTGTTCCCCCAAACCTCCGCTTGCCATTGCCAGATTCGGGCCGTATGTAGAATCTCGCTGATGGTCAAGTTCCGAATTGTGCCGCGTTCGGGTGCCGGCGCGCTAGCCTAGGATCGCCCCCTCGAAGAGGCCGGCGGACGGGGTCTTAAGCGAAAATCAGCCGAAGCCCTTGTGAAGGACAATCGGATCAGCGCGCGGGCCCCTAAAAACCGCCGCTTTCGGCCGTCGGAGACTGAGAAAACCAGGCTCGCGCTGCCACAAAGCGAGAGCCAGCAACTACTACGGGTCGCAGTTTCATGCTGCCGAAGACGCAGCAAAAGCCATTCGAGGTCCAACGCTTACGCGAGAATTTCGCGGCGGCGCGCTTGATGCCGGCCCTCGCCGCGCTTTCGTCTG